>NZ_JBFHFD010000029.1:0-30187 GCF_041583735.1 Novipirellula sp. | reverse complement strand
CCTTCAACACGTCACCGACCATTCTCATGACGCAAAAAACATCACGCCGAGACTGGCTTCGTACTGCTGCGGTTCTGTCGGTTGCCGGAGCCACGGCGGCGAGTTCGCGGACAGCCTACGCCGCCCGTGATCCACGCTGGAATGACACGATCACCAAGGGGCTCAATTGGCTCAGCCGCACCCAATCCTCGCGTGGTCAGTGGAACACCCAGGCCTATCCCACCGCACTTGCGGCGCTGGCCGGCACGGCGATGATCAGCAGCGGATCGACGACGACTCAGGGGCCCTACGCGAAAGAGATCGCCCGAGCCGCCGATTATTTGATCAGCAAGAGCCGCGACAACGGTTTGATCGGAGATCCGCAGTCGGACCCCCGCTACACCTACGGCCACGGCTTTTCGATGCTGTTCTTGTCGCAAGTTTTGGGCGAAGAAGGGCTGTTGGATCGCCGCGAAGAATTGGTCGAAGTGTTGAGCAAGGCGGTGGAGTTCAGCGGGAATGCGCAAACCGCCGCGGGTGGCTGGGGGTACGTCTCGGCTCGCGAGGGAAATGATTTTGACGAAGGCTCGACCACGATCACTCAGGTGCAAGGGCTACGTGGTTGCCGCAACGCCGGGATTCCCGTTAGCGCCGAGGTGATCACGAAAGCGAAAGAATACATTTACGAGTGCAAAAACCCCGATGGCGGGATCAGCTATAGCAGTCGCCAGAAAGGAAGCAGCCGGCCAGCGATTACCGCTGCCGCATTGGCCGCACTGTATAACGCGGGTGATTACGACAGCGAGCATGTTCCCGAGATGCTGGCCTATGCCAAGGAATCACTGCATGACATCAGCGATTCCACTCGAGCGTTTGGCCATTGGCACTACACGTATTTGTACTACAGCCAAGTGGTCTATCGCCAAGGTGACGAGTTGTGGACGACCTTCCGTGATCGTTTGTACGACCGCATCGTCAGCGAACAGCGACCGGACGGTTTTTGGGAAGGCCAGATTCACCCGGTCTACGTGACTGCATGCAACTTGATCATGTTGCAGTTGGATCGCGGCTACCTGCCGATCTACCAGCGTTAAAATGTGGGATAAGCTTCCAGCTTGTCATAGGTTCCGAGTAGCGAAAGTCGCGAAGACTTTCGGCCACCCTGGCCGTTACCGAAACTCTTGGCGAGTTTCGCTACGAAAAAATTTAGATGCGATGACAGGCTGGGAAGCCTATTCCATATCGAAATCCGCTCTTTAGCGGGCAATGTCGAAGGCAAAGATCAAGTCTTGGTCGCGAATGATCAGCATCTGGTCGGCGACCACCGGGTGCGCCCAGATGGCTCCTTTGTCTCGCGGCAGTTCGGTTTCGCGTGGCAGCGTCAATGTGCCCTTGGGCTTCCACTCGGCGCGATTCGGCTCGACCAAGACGACCGATCCCTCTTCGTCGTTGTAGCAATACAACATGCCGTCGGCAAAACAGATTGATCCGCTGTGGTTGGGACGCATCTTTTGTTCCCACAAGGTTTCGCCACTCTCCAAGTCTTGTGCCAACCACATCCCGCCGTTGGCTCTGGTGCATCCATAGATCACTCCGTCATGCAGCACGACGCCACCGTGATGGTTCATCATCGATTTTCCGGCCAAGTGGTAAACCGATTCGGCTGCGATCTTGTCGCTGTCGGCTTTCAACTTCAGCAGCGTGTTGCCCGCCCCGTAATCGCTGGTGTGATACAGCAGGTTTTCCGACAGCACGGGGGTAGGGATCACTGCGACGTTATTTCCCGTGGTCGAGTCGCTGAAAACCTGGTTTCCTGATTGGGTATCGACGGCAAACAACCCTGGTTTGCTGGCGGTCACATAAAACGACTTGCCGCCAACATCACCTTTGATGATCGAAACGTATTGTGCGGGAGCGTTGATGCCTTGGCTGCTCCAAACTTTTTCGCCGGTCTTGCGATCCAGTGCGATCATGAAATTGGCTTCGCCCGGTGTCACAACGACTCGGTCGCCGTCGACCAGCGGTGATTCGGCGTATCCCCAAACGGGAATTTTGCCGCCGTGATCGCTGACAAAATTGGTGCTCCACTGGATTTTGCCGTCCGCTTTTGAAAGCGCCGCGAGTTGTCCGATATCGCTGAGCACAAAGACTTGGTCGCCATCGACGGTCGGCGTGCTACGCGGTCCGCCGCCCCAGCCGTGGTTGTAGTCGTCCGCAGTACTGCCGCGAGCCACTTCGGTTTCCCAGATCTTTTCGCCGGTCTTGGCGTTCAGGCAGATGGCAAAACACTTTTCATCATGTGTTCCCATCGTATAGAGTCGTCCATCGACGATCGAAACGGCCGAGTAGCCACGTCCCGCACTGGTGAATGACCAGCGAAGTCGGGGGGCGGCGTCATCCCATGATTTTTTCAATTCTTGTGGAGCTGCGTGGCCATCGCGGTTGGGGCCTCGCCATTGCGGCCAATCGGCATCGCCGGCGACCGCGAAAGAGCTCAACAGCAGAGTGGAGGCCCCGAGCAACGAAACGCACGCAACTTTGGCAATAGACTTCATGGGTAGGGTCGAGCTTTGCAGGAAGGATTTAGGAGGTGGGTGTTGAGAGTGCCCACTATAGCAAACCCCAGGCCAGCTGGACCAGGGATATCGTGATGCCTGAGCTGTGACTCGGCAAACGCGGGCGATCGTGTCGATTCCAGGTCCCCGCGGACACGGGCATGGCGGCATCGGTTGCAGCATCGAGCGTGGCGATCGAGTATCGTAGAGGACTGTCGAGTCGCCCCGCTGCGTGTCGCTCGACTGCGACTCAACCCGCCCCTTCCCCCATTGAATATGCCAGCCCGATCGATGCAAAACCAACTTCGTTTCCATGTGATGGGATTGTTTTTTCTGTCGTTCGCCTGCCATGCGGCTGCTCAAACGACGCGGCCCGGCACCCCCACCACACCGCCCAACGTGGTCTACATCATGGCCGACGAACTCGGCTATTTTGAGCCTTCCTATATGGGCAACCCGATCATTCAAACACCCAACATCGATCGCATGGCGGCCGAAGGCATTCGCTTCACTCAAGGGTTGGCGGGATCGTCGGTGTGTGCCCCGACTCGTTGCTGTTTCTTGACCGGAAAACACAGCGGTCACACGTCGGTGCGGTCCAACGGAGGCGGAACACCGCTGCGAGCAGACGAAGAAACGATCGCATCGATGTTGAAGCCGCTTGGCTATGCCACGGGAGGATTTGGGAAATGGGGATGCGGTGGACGTGGATCCACGGGTGTGCCTGAGAAACATGGGTTCGATCTGTTCGTGGGCTACTACGATCAAGTTCACGCGCACTCGTATTATCCGCCTTACATCCTGCGGAACAGCGAAGAAATGCCGCTGGCGGGAAACCGTGGCAACAGTGACGGTGACACCTACTCGCACTACGTGATCATGGACGAGGCGACGAAGTTCATTCGCGAACACAAGGACCAACCTTTCTTCGCTTACTTGCCGGTCACTCCGCCGCACGGCATTTTCGATATTCCCGATGATGATCCCGCCTGGGCGATTTACAAAGACTTGGCACTGCCCGAGCAAGCAAAACGTTACGCCGCGATGGTCACGATGTTGGATCGCCAAGTCGGCGAGGTTCTCGACTTAGTCAAAGAGTTGGGGCTCGAAGAAAACACATTGGTATTTTTCAGTGGCGACAATGGAGGTGCGGACTACTTTGCCTCGAAAGAACAGCCACGTGGGGTGCATGGAGCCAACAAACATCCGACCACGGGAGTCGAGTTTCGTGGCAAGAAAGGAAACCTGTACGAAGGCGGGCTGCGGATTCCCGTCGTTGCACGTTGGCCTGGCCAAATTGAACCCGGCACCGTCAGCGACCTGCTGTGGTACTTTCCCGATGTCTTGCCGACGATTGCCGAGGTGACCGGTGCAACCGCTCCGGCGGATATCGATGGGATCAGCATCTTGCCGGAATTAATCGGCGAAGCTGCGGCCGGACATCCGCAGGCGAAACACGAGTATTTGTATTGGGAAATCGGAGGTCAGACCGCCGTTCGGATGGGGAACTGGAAAGCAATCCAACCGAAAAAGGAGGGCGACTGGGAGCTGTACGATTTGGATCGCGACGTCAGCGAGTCGATGAACCTTGCCGAGACGAACCCAAGCATGCTTGCCAAACTCAAAACCTTTGCTGAACAAGCTCATACCCCAGTGGTCGAAGGCACGTTCGAGTCCAGGGAGCTGCACGAGCGTGATCGTGCGGCGAAATTTGGGGGCAAGCCGCCCGAAAAGAAAGCTCGCAAAAATAAATCCGCGATGACGATGCCGACCAAGGGCATGTTGCCCAACAAGGATTGGAGCGTGGTGCGATTTAGCAGCGAGAACGCCGGAAACCGCAAGTTCGCTGGCAATGCCATCGACGGCGATCCCGAGACGCTGTGGCATACCAAATTCAGTGGCGGCATCACGCCGCCCCCTCATGAATTGGTGATCGACTTAGCCGCCGTGCACCGTATCGAAGGCTTTGTTTATCTGGCTCGACAAGACGGCGGATGGAACGGAGCGATCAAGAACATCGAGTTCTGTGTCAGCGATTCCGCGGACCATTTCGGAGACCCTGTTGTCAAAGCCGAGCTCGCCAAGACGCGAACGCCACAGACAATTCCGTGTAATCCGGTTTCGGGGCGTTACGTCTTGCTGCGCGCCACCTCGGAACAGGACGGACGCGACTTTGCGACGGTGGCGGAGTTGGGCGTGATCGGCAATTAGGCGTCGACCACGACAGTTTTTGCGAGTTTGTCGTGCAACGTTTCGTGATCCTGCGTGAACAGATAAAACACGTCGGCCAACCCAATGAAGCCGCCGATCATGGGGATCGCAGTGATGGCGCCAAAACCAATGTTTCGGACGAGCACTCCTTGCAAAAAGCTAACTTGGACGCCGGATTGTTTGTCCACGATTCGCGTCTTTACAAGCTTCTTGCCTAGGCTTTGCCCCGACATCGAAATCAGCACCATGTTGATGATGAACGGGACCGACATGATGAAAGCGCAGGCCATCAATAAGATCAATCCGATTCCTGCTGCGGCTTGTTCACCGGCACCTTCAGCTGCAGGAGCCAAAGCGACGACCAATACCATCGCCAAGAGCATACCGACTCCATTGAATAAACCATCAATCAAAGCGCCACCAATGCGCTTTCCGACGCTGGCGATATTGCCGGTGCCACGCGAAGGCATTGCTCCCCCGGCCCCTACCGCGTAAGGATTCATCCCGCCGCCGCCAACTGGGGCTGAGCCCGGTGCGACACCGGGGCGTGATACGGCGAGTACCGGTTGTTTCAAGTCGTCGTCGGTCAGTTCGTCAAACATCGCCGGATCAAAATCGCCCATCGATGGACCGGCCGGCTGCGGTGCGGGACGTTGCGTGACAGGACGCTGTGGTGCCGGAGCACGGTTGGGGTTCGCCGCCGCTGCCGGGCGTGCCGCTGCTGCGGCGACCGGTTTTGCGGCCCCGCCGGGGGCTCGTAATTGCTTTCCACAGGGGCATTTAACGACTTTTCCCGCAGCGGATTCCGGGATGTTCAAGACCGCAGAACAGGCGGGACATTTGATCTTCATGTGCAGGATATGGCGAGCAAGAGGCGAAATAAACATAGAGGGCATCTGAAAAGGGGGCTGACCCTTTAAAAGCGAGTCGTTGTGTTGAGTTTTTTGCCTCGCCGGAGAGGGGCAGACCCCTTTTCAGATACCCTCTCAGGGACGAGAGCCGCAAGAAACGATTACGATCTTGCGTCTCTGTATCTTAGTTCATTTTTGCCGTAGCGGGACTGCCGTTTCGAGCACCAAAATCAAGATGACGAGATTGCCGGAAGCGTCTCGTTCATCTGCAGGTAGATCATGTCGCGATAATGACCGACTCGGCTGAGCAATTGTTCGTGGGTTCCCACGTCGGCGATCTGGCCATCTTCGAGCACGACGATCTTGTCGGCTCCTACTATCGTGCTCAAGCGGTGAGCGATCACAAACGCCGTGCGTCCCTTCAGCAGATCGGCAAGACTGTGCTGAATCAGTCGCTCGCTTTCGCTGTCCAGATTGCTGGTCGCTTCGTCGAGGATCAAGATTCGAGGATCGGCAAGAATGGCCCGGGCGATTGCCAATCGTTGGCGTTGGCCCCCCGAAAGCTTGACGCCTCGTTCGCCGATGATCGAATCGTAGCCCTTGGGTAACGCATTGATGAACTCGTCCGCCGCAGCAGCCCGTGCCGCTTCGGCGATCTGCGAATCGGTCGCGTTGCGTCTTGCGTAGGCGATATTTTCGCGGATCGTGCCGTCGAACATAAAGACATCTTGTTCGACGATCCCCAGCAGTCGGCGATAGCTCTCGAGCTGGATGTCTTTAAGGTCTCGACCATCAATCTGGATCGAACCTGAGTTGGGATCATAGAACCGGGCGATCAAGTTAGTCAGCGTTGTCTTGCCCGCTCCGCTACGTCCGACCAGCGCCACGGTTTCGCCCGCAGCCACCTCGAGCGTGATGTCGCTAAGCACCTGGGTTTCGGACCCTGGGTACGAGAACGAGACGTTGGTGATCGAGATTCTTCCTTCGACACGATTACGATCAAGCGTGACCGCTTCGGCGCGACTGGGCAATTCTTCTTCGATCTCCAAGACATCCAGCACCCGGTCGAGTCCTGCAAGATTGTTCTGAAATCCGACCGCACTGCCCGCCAAGGTGGCGAGCGGGTCCAACAACATCGTCAAGTAAACCAAGAACATCATCAGGTCACCGAGTGTCAACTCGGCCTGGATGATTTGATAGCCGCCGTACAGCAATAATCCGGTCGATGCCAATGGGATGATGACTTCCCAGACGGTTTCGATGATCCGCGTCCACCACCATGTAAAGAGTTGTTGACGGACTAAAAAGCTGCCTTCGCGAACAAACCGCGAGGATTCGCTGCGGCTTCGCGCGAACGTTCGTACGACTCGGATGCCACCGAACGTCTCGGTAGCGCCGGCATCGATCTTTTGCCGCTGCATGCGGATGTCTTTATAGAGCGGCCGGATACGGTTGATCCACGTGCGATGCGTGACCCACACCACGGGCAGCAACAGCAGTCCGCCGAGCATCAATTTCCAATCGACCAGCATCAGGATCACGAGGCTGCCAATGAATTGAACGATCGCCCGCCAGGGGTTGTACAGAATGCTAAAGATCAGCTCGGCAACCCCCCCGGCGTCCTCGCGAATCAAACTCGCCACGCCGCCGCTTTTCATGTCGTAGACATTTTGCAGCGGCAACCGGATCGCGTGATCAAACACGCGGCGGCGGATTCCGACTTGGGCCTGATTGACCGATTTGGTTGCGATCCAGCGGCTTGATAAGTGGGCGATCGTCGCCAGGATGGTGACCACCGTCACGATTCCGGCGATCGCCAATAGCAGTGAAAACGGCTCGGTCGGCAAACCCAGCCCCGCTGTCCACTCCGGCAGCGGTTTGCGGGGCGTCGAAAGTGCCGAGTCGATGGCCAATTTCGTGCCAACCGGTGGGATCAACCGCAGCACAATGCCGACGGTTAGCAACGCGATCGCCCCCGCAATTTGCCGATGATAACTGCTGATTAAGCGAATGAATTCGCGAAACAGCTCCCAGAAACCTCGCTCGCGTGTGCCGAGTTTTCGGGCACTTCGACCCGAACCATGATAGGAGTGGCTCTCGGGGGTCTTGGCACGCGAATTGCGCTGGCGAATTTTTTCGCGGTAACTGGAAAAACGGCTGCGGCTTGGCTCGATAGGCATACCGTATTGGTAGTCAGGATGGGCAAAATTGGCAACGGGCCTTTTTGGGGGCGGGCCTTTCTGGGGGCGGGCCGCCGATTTGGACCCCCTCCTGCTTACGAGCTGGCGCTGCGGTAGCTCAAGAGCGCTTTCTTAAACACCCACCGGCTCAGCAGCACGCTCAGCACCGTCGCCCCGACGGCCCACACCACCAACATCGATTCCCAATCGGTTCGTGGCTGGATCGGTTTGGCCAACAACCTTGCCGGCACATTGACCACTAACAGCACGGGGATCACAAAGGTAAAGAATCCGTACAGCGGCGTGCCCCAGCCGCGGTTGTAAATCTCCATCGGATAGCGGCTGAAGTTGGTAATGTAAAACCAGAAATTATAGAGCGTTTGATTTCGCCCCAACCAAATACTCGTCGCACTCAACGAGATCATCAAACTGTACATGATCGCCACGCCGCAGCCGATAAACACCACGTACAGCACCGCTGAGAACAACGTGGGAACCATCGGATTGACTTCACGCGTCGCCAGCGAATAGAGAGCCGCGACCAAAATCACCAAGCCGGCTGCGAAATTTGATAACGCACTCCAGTCGATTCGCCGGAACGAAATCAGGAATTGAGTGTCGATCGGTTTTAGCAGCGCAAAGTCCAATCCGCCGGTACGAATCAATTCGCTGAACTCTTCCGCATTGGGCATGAAAAACGCTTGCACCAAGCTGTTAACAAACCAAGTGGTCGCGAGAAAGACAAAGAACTTGTCGCGGTCCCAGCCTGATCCTTCGCCAATCGTATTAGTGTACTGGAAAATGATCATGTAGAAGCCGACGTTCATCAACGTCCACCCGACACTGCTGATGCATTGCAGAAAGAAGTTCATGCGGAACGTCATGTCGCGCACCAGCGAATTGCGAGCAAACGTCAGGAACACTTTCCAGTAGTTCGGCGCGATTTTAGCTGACTCGTCAGCGATTTTGTCTGCCATTCGTCTAGCCTCCGTATCCGCTGTAACGTTTCATGCCACGTGAATAAGCGAACCGGCACACGACGATAAAAAAGATCAGCCACGCGAACTGAATTGCCAATTCCATCGGCAATGCATCGGGTTCGACTTTGCCCAGGAAAATTGCTGCCGGAAAATACGCCAAATACTTAAATGGCAAAAACTGGACGAACGTTTCAATGCCGTCGGGCAACAGCGTTAACGGAAACATGTGTCCCGACAAAAAGAAGCTAAACAACATGAACACAAACAGTAGCGATGAAACTTCGAGAAACCAAAAACCGATCATGCCGATCGAAGCTTCCATGAAGAAGCCGATCAAGAAACCCATGATCAGCGACGCGGAGAAGGCGGCGAACACGGGCAGCGACGGCCAACCCTCGACGAAATAACCGCGGCACAGAAAAAAGACCAACGCAAACGGGGCGATCGCGACAACGTAATAAGTCAACTTGTGCGCGATTCGGGTTAATAATAGAAACCCGATCAAGTCAATCGGTTGAATCAGATAGCGTTTGATCTCGCCATCGCGAATCTGCTGCGCAATTCCGGACGCCAAATTGGGCATGCTGGAAAAGGCCCGTGCGACCATCGTTAGCAAGTAATAGGCAATAATTTCTTTGAAGCCAAACTTGCCGATCGTGACCTCCTCACCACTCTTGCTGGCCTCGATCGAATCGAATACGGCGTACCACAAGAAAATTTGCGTGATGATCGGCAGGAACCGCATCAGGGTTCCGAGGGCAAAGTCGCCCCGGTAAACCAAGCGTTCCTCGAGTGCGGTTCGCAATATGATCCACCACGTCGCCAATCGCCATCCCAGCCCGCTGTTGTG
This sequence comes from Novipirellula sp., assembly GCF_041583735.1. Taxonomy (NCBI): domain Bacteria; kingdom Pseudomonadati; phylum Planctomycetota; class Planctomycetia; order Pirellulales; family Pirellulaceae; genus Novipirellula; species Novipirellula sp. Next base: position 20,581 of record NZ_JBFHFD010000029.1, on the reverse strand, counting down.
ATGCGGCGGGCTCCATCGTTCTTCGGCGGCAGTGGACATCGGGAATCGTAGGGTGTGAAGTTAAACGGCTTTTAGGGCATCTCAAAATAGCGAGCCAGCTCGCGTATCCTACCCAAGTAGCCCCGAAAAAATAAGTGCGACAGATTCGCTTCCGCCCCCTCTCCCAATCAGGTGCCAATGTCGTTGATCGCTCCGCGATCAAAACGTGCTGTAGAATGGTAGGTTGCGAATCGATCATTTCTATTCGCGTCACGTCATGATCGCGGAGGGATCAACGACGATTTAATGACGATTCTTAGCTTGAGACCGTCATGCAGGGCGACTTTTTTGACCCCAAGGCCGAGTTGCTGGTCCATGATCGCTTGCGTCCCCACTGGTCTCAAGCGGGCGCGATTGTGTTCGCTACGTTTCGCTGTATCGATTCCATTCCCAAAGGTGTGATGCAGCGATGGGATCGTGAGAAAAATGATTGGCTCCAGCGGCGCGGTTTACTCCAATCGCGACATTGGTCCGATGTCCTTCCGAAGCTCGAAGCACCGCTGAATGCTGAGTTTAGCAAGCAATTTAATCGTTGCCGCGAGGATTTCCTCGACACTTGTCGCGGGCGTTGCCTGTTGCGTCGACCCGAGCTGGCAAAGATTGTTGGCGATGCCTTAATGCATTTTGACGGGCAACGCTACGCATTGGGAGACTTCGTCGTAATGCCCAACCACGTGCATTTATTAGCGGCATTTCCCAACGCGGATGCCATGGAGCGACAGTTTGATTCGTGGCTCCACTTCACCGCATTTCGCATTCATCAAGCGATTGGCGAACGGGGACATTTTTGGCAGCAGGAGCCGTTTGATCATCTGGTCCGCAGTCTCAATCAGTACGAGTATCTGGTTAAGTACATCGAAGAAAATCCCCGTAAGGCGAGGTTGAAACCTGGCGAGTACCTCTACCACCGTGCCCAATGTCGTTGATCGCTCCGCGATCAAAACGTGCGTCAAAGTTGCAAGCTGCGGATGGGGTAGAACGGTTTTTCTCACTTCACGTACTGATCGCGGGAGCGATCAACGACATTGTGTACTGATCGCGGAGCGCTCAACGACTATAATGCCCTGCCTTCCCCTTTTTTTACTGCAAGGACTCTCCATGACCCGACCTACCCTGTTGCAATCACTTTCGCTCTTGGTTTGCCTTTCCCTAGCAAACGCCGCCGTCCTTTCCGCCCAGCAGCCCGCCAATACCACCGAACCGCTGTGGACTGATGGGATCCCGGGCGTGACGTTGACCGGAGAGGGCGATGTGCCCCAGTTGATCATCACCAAAGCCGATTCGGACGCACCCACCGCTGCGGTCGTGATCCTGCCGGGCGGAGGGTACGGTGGGCACGCGATGGGACACGAGGGGTATGAGTTCGCTGCTTGGTTTCATTCGATGGGAATGTCCTCGGCGATTTGCACCTACCGCTTGCGTGGCAAGGGGAACGATGGCAAGGGATACGGACACCCAGCACCGATGCAGGACGCTCAGCGTGCCATCCAAACGCTGCGGGCTCGCGCCAAGGAACTGAACATCGATCCCAATCGAATTGGCGTGATCGGTTTTTCTGCTGGCGGCCATCTCTGTTCTACCGTCTCGACTCACTTTGCCGATGCCGATCCGTCGTCAAAGGATCCGGTGCAACGCGTTTCTTCGCGTCCCGACTTTAGCATCTTGTGTTACGCGGTGCTGTCGCTTGGTAAACCGCACACCCACAAGGGAAGTCAACGGAATTTGTTGGGCGACAATCCCGATCCCGCATTGCTGGATTCGTTGGACACGCCGACGCAGGTGAGCGAGAAAACACCGCCGACGTTTTTGTTTCACACTGCCAAAGACACTGCGGTGCCTGTTGAAAACAGTCTGCTGTATTACCGAGCTTGTGTTGATCACAAAGTGCCAGTCGAAATGCACTTGTTCAATGACGGAGCCCACGGGCTGGGATTAGCCAAGAAGGTTGACGGAGCGAATCAGTGGCCGAGTTTGTGTCAAACTTGGCTAACGCGTTTGGGCATGGTCAAACCGTAGCGGTTCGTCTCCAGCGTCGTCCCACGACAATCAATGCGATCACGATTCCCACGGCAACCAGCGACGTAGTACCCAGTGGGACTCGCTCGAGCACCAGCAGCGGCAATCCGATCGTCAGCATTCCGCCTCCGATAAAGGGGGCGGAAAGCGGAGCCGCGAGTGCGTAGTTTTCCGCGGCGTCGGTATCCAAGTCGGGATCGACAAGCCGTAGCAGAACAAACCCGGTTGCGGTCACCCCGGTCGACATCCCGTAGTTGATCAAGCCGAGTTCAAACCAGTGGTCTGGCGGTAGAACCCAGCGTGAAATTACCAGCAGGCAGACCCCGGTCCAGATCGCTCCGACAATCGCCAGGATCGAAAAGGGAACGATCATCGTTGCCACCGCGGCAATGTTCAGCGACGCAATCGCGGCGACCACCAACACGTCCATCGCCGCAGACGAGATCCGCCCAATCGAATCGCTGTCGATCCGATCTTCACATCCCAGCAACCGAGTACAGCGGCGAACGATCAGCCCGCCGAACAAGGTGTAGATGAACAGCGGGAAATCGAGGATTCGCGAAAACGACAACCGCGTGGACAACTGTTGGTTCGCCGCGTCGCGAAGCGTGTCGCTGGCAAACCAACTGTCCGCGGCCGCTGCGGTCATCAGCACCGCTTGCTGCATCGCCATCCCAATGCCAAACGCGGCCATCAACCACAGAGCTTGAAGTAACAGCGGATCGAGCGTTTCACCGCGAATGGTGGCGTAGCCGATCGGAACACGGGGCGGCGGCGCGGCTGCTTCGGGGGTAACCGAATCGAGCCGCAGAGTGTCATTAGTCAAATGGTCCAAGCGGTTGGTCGGAAACCAGCCTCGCCGCGCACCAAGATTGATCCATCCAATCCCGCTGACCACGCCGTAAACAAGTCCCACGGTGGCCATCAGAATGCCAAGATCCCGGCCTCCGTCCAGTGCGATCGATTCGTGTGCGAATACCTCGCCCATCGCTGCAGCTGTACCGTGCCCCCCAGCGAAACCGGTTTCGATCAGCATTCCAAACGAATTGGGAAGATCATAAAAAGGTTGGATGAAGATCCATGTGGCAAGCAATCCACATGCAGTCTGGCCGAGCACGATGATCCAAACCATCAGTGCTTCGCGGCCCACGTTGCTTGCGTTTTCTCGATGTTCGGTAGGTTTGCGTTCTAGCAACATGCCGGCAAAAACGACCGCGATTAGCAGGTTCGGCCAATCGCTCAGCGTGGCGGCAATCGCTTGGGTGGTGCCGCTCGTGGTTGCCGGAGCAAGCTGGATCACGGCTAAACCAAGCATTCCTGCGATCACGGATGCAGGGATATAAAGCCACTGAAAAATCCCAAATCGGATTCGCAGAGCGACTCCGACCAACAGCAGACAGGTGATAAAAAGAAGTGCGGCAATCATGGCCGCGATTGTATCGAGTTTCCAGTGGATGGAGTCCCCGAGGTAGCGAAAGTCGCCAAGACTTTCGTGAAATCATGGACGAGTGAAACTCTTGACGAGTTTCGCCTCTAGGCACTGGCGAACAAACGACCGCGGCTGCGGGGTGTCGGAGGTGTCTCGATCGGTGTGCCGGCGAACCCTTTCTCTGCGGGCTCTTTTTCAAACTCGCGAAGCGTGCTGGCGAAATTGCGTTTCGATTCGCCGATGCACGAAGCGGTCAACTGTTGCACTTCATTCCGATCGGTGATCTCGGACAAGGGGTGGATTCCGGTTGCCGTTTGCGCGACCACGATGATGCGGTTGCCACAGCGGATCATTGACACCTTGGTTCGCGAATCGATCGAGGTGCTGCCGAGATTTTGAATGACGTCTTTGGGGATGACGCCGTTGGCGGTACCGCCGGAACTGAAGCGACGCGTTAACCAAACAAAGCCTGCGAACAAACCGAGCACGACGGCTAGACTCGATGCGACGGTGAACCCGGGAACCGCAAGTTGGCTTTCTTTTTTGCTTTCGGCCTGCTCGCCTGTTTCTTCGCTGGCGACGGATCGCTGTGAAAGTGCGGGGAAGCCGCGGGCGATGACTTTGGGCGAAGGTTCGTTTGGTGATGTCTCGATTGTCGAAGCCGGCGGGGCGGTTTGCGGATCCGACATCGAAGCCGTTTCCCCGGCAGCAGGTTTGGCAAGTGAGTACTGCTGCGCCAACGCGGGGGTGCCGCAAGTGGTCATTGCCAGCGCGGACCATGCAATCATGACGGCGGCATGGCGGCTCCAGGACGTCAGCGGATGGCAAGTCTTATGCACTGATCAACTCCGTCACACGAACGCAAAAATTGTCATTCATGACCAGCACTTCGCCGCGGGCAATCAGTTTTCCGTTGACGAAAATGTCGACGGGATCGCCTGCGAGTTTGTCCAGGGCGACGACCGATCCGCCACGAAGCTGTAGTACCTCTTCGAGCTTCATTTGAGTGCGACCGAGCTCGATGCGAAGATCCAACTCGACTTCGCCTAGCAGGTCGATCGATTGCCGCTCGCCCGAGGCGTGGTCGGGTTCGAGATTGCCAAGATTGTAGGGTTCTGGTTTGCCCGAATTGGCAACCCCTTTGCCAGCCGCCTGGTCGAGGTTTCCCGACGCTTCGGCCAACAGTTTTTCGATGTCGTCCATGTCCAGATGTTCGTCGGCACCCTTGGACTTTGGCTCGACCACAGGGTCGGTCGCAGTAGGCGATTGGGGGTTTGGCTTGGCGGGGTCTGGCACTGGCTAGGTCCTTCCGTGGACGACGTTGTTTCACGACCGGTTTCACACGCCGCGCGTCGGTTTGGCCCGCGTGTGCACTTTACTCCTCGCGTAGCTGGTAGTCGTGAAATCCAACTCCGAGCAAATAATCTTCCGCGAGTAAGTGATTAGATGTCGTCAAAATCCGTCTTTCAAGCAACCCCAATTGATTTTCTTGCAGTTCGGTCAACGCACTGGTGCGGATTTTCATTCGGATCGCGTGCCGCAAACGCCCCTGTTTTTCCCCCAATTCGGCGTCCATGGCGTCCGAGTTCTTTTTGCGGATCAAACCGTACAGATGCAATTCGATCGTGTATTCACGCTCGGTATCGATCGGACTGAACGTTTCCCCAAAAGTGCCGAGGTCGATTTCCTTGACTTCGTTTTCGTCATCCGCCTTCTTTTCGGCTTGGACTTCGCCCTCTTGGACCGATTTGATCAGTTTGGCTTCCGCCAATGCGCTGACTTCTTCGGCACTGGGGACCATCAAAAAGAACATTGCCGATTCGAGCAGTACAATCACCCCCACAAACGCCATCACGAGTCCGCGGCCGACGGCGGCTTTTTTCGGAACGGTCGCTTCGGTGTCGGCGTTGTCAGGAGCTTGTTTTTCGTCAGCCATCTAGTTGTCCTCCCCAATGGAGTCGTTCATTTGAATGGTTCGTGCCTTGCGTTCATCGGCAGTTCCGTGCAGATCCTCGACCGTTTCGTCCAACAGAAAGACTTCGACGCGAGGATTACGAGCGATCGCGACGCTTCCACCGGCGCGGTGCATCGGTTCGCTATCGCCAGCGGATGAAACGCGAAAACGTTCAGCTTCGATCCCCTGTTCGGCGACCAGAGCACTGCGAACGGCAATCGCTCGCCGGAACGCCAATTGGACCGCCTCGTCCGTACCTGCAGTGCGAGCGGCATATTCGGCCGACGTATGACCGCGAACTTCGATCTTTTGCGGTTTGCCTCGCAACTGAGCCGCCAAGTCTTTGATCGCCGCTTTCGCGCTCGGACGTAGTTCATCCGAACCGATGTCAAAAAAGATCACCGAACCGACCGCCGTGACTTGCCCAGGCCGAACGATCCGCACCAACGGGTCTTCGCCGCTGGGGGCCTTCTCGGGAACGCCCCCTTTGGCTGTATCTTTCTTCTTCGCACGGCCCGTGGTCGACAGCACACTGAATTTGCTCGATCGAGGCCTTGAATCCCCCGGGGTCAACGCATCAATCGTTCGTGCGTAGCCAAACTGTTGCTTCATCGAATCGACGAGCGCCTGGTAGGTCTCTTCCTCTTTGATTTCGCTCAGCGATACCAACATGATGAAAAACGTCAGCAATAGACTCATCATGTCCCCGAACGTGACAACCCATTCGGGGATGCCAATTTCATCTGGTTCATCGTCCATTGTTTACTTCTTTTGACTTGATAGCGAAGGAATGCAATTGCAAGGATGTTTCGGGGTTATTCAGCGCCACGTTGATTCGGCGGCAGGAAGGTACGAAGTTTTTGGTCAATCGCTCGCGGGCTTTCGCCTTGTTGGATCGCCATCACGCCGCGGATCGCAATTTCCATACTGACCATTTCGTTACGGCTCAGCAGGCCTAGTTTTTCCGCGAACGGGCTGAAGAAAACATTGGCCACAATCGCTCCATAAAGTGTTGTGATCAACGCGACCGCCATCCCCGCACCAATCCCCGATGGATCGCTCATGTCTTGAAGCATCATGATCAATCCCATCAGCGTTCCGATCATTCCGTAAGCCGGAGCGAAACGTCCGAGTTGGTCCATGATGCTTTTGCCTTCACGGTGACGCACCGCAATCGCATTGACTTCGGTGCGAAGCACTTCTTCGACAATCTCAGGCGTGCTGCCGTCGACCGCCATTTGGATGCCGGTTTTCACCAGCGTGTTCTTGATCTCGCCAACTTTGGATTCGAGTGCCAGCAATCCGTCACGCCGAGCGGTTTCTGCAAGTTCAACGATTTGTTTGATCAATTCCAAGCGGTTTTCGCCTTTGTTTAGCAGCACTTTCAGTGCAATCATGGGCGACTTGATCATGCTGGCCATTGGAAAGCAGATCAATGCAGCCGCGACCGCACCTCCGACCACAACCAAAAACGACGGGATGTCGATAAAGGCCGAGAACGGTGCGTTGCCAAGCGCGATCGATGCAACGATCAATCCGATAGCGAGTATCAACCCGATGAGGCTGGCGATATCCATGATGAATTATTTCCGAAACTAGTTCAGCGTATTGGGTTTGTTGAATCCGGCCGGTAACCGCCGCTTCTTTGATGACGGGGCCGCTGCTAAGACGTGGTGTGATTCAGGGCGACACGTGGCGTTGGAATAAAGTGTTTGCGCTGTTGGTATTCCACCGCTCGCTCGATCACATCATCCATCGTTTCTTTGACCACAATCCGGTCGCCTGAGGTCAAAGTTACGAACGTATCCGGGCGCCGTTCGACGTAGCGAATCAGGTCTGCATTGAGCACAAATGGCTCGCCGTCAAGTCGCGTCAACTTGATCATTGATGTGGTCCCCGTTCGAAATGGTCACGCCCCGCTGGACAAAGTGACTCCACGTGAGTCTGTAGAAAGCTAGATCACGTTGTGGCAACAAGACGTCAGTTGCGAAAAAGAAACAGCTCGTTCCGATGAGCTGTGTAGGCAACATGTTGGCCTGATCGGCATAACCGTCGCAGTCGGAACGATTTGCCCGATCGCCAACGTTATCTACTTTCGGGCTAACCGGGGGGGGCGGAGCGGCGAGGGGCCAATCGCATCGACTTTCGCTCCAACCGGGTGATTTTCGTAGCGGAGCGGCGCGAGCCGCACGGTAAATTTCGAACGGTTTACTCGCTGCGGCGAGGCCGATACAGATCCAGCGTCTCGCGTCCGGCAAGTCCTGCGAACAAGGCCACAATTTCTTGACGCCCCTGTTTGAGGTCTTCGGCCAGGTCGCCGGTGGACGATTGACCGATGCGGAAAAAGTAGTCTGCTGGGAGCGAGAAATCCAAAGGGATTTCAGCCGAATCACCGATCGCCAAAATGACGGCCTCGGAATCTAAGGGGTCAGCCTGCCCATACACGCTGGTCAATTCCAGCCGAAAATCGGGAGGGATCGGATCGTCCTCTTCCGAATCCTCTTCGTCGAGTTCGACTGGCACCGTCGAGATTTTCGTGACGCGCGAGGGACAGCGAAGACGCCCTTCAAGCAGGTCCCCCGCGACGATTCCCTTCAGTGCCTTTTCGACCCAATCCTGGTACGTCATCGGCAAGGTTTGCGGAAGCAACTCGGCGTCTTGCGCGTGCAACGCGGAAACCGCCAATGGCGACAAACACTCGTGCGGCATCACCGGTAGCGGCAATTCGTAGTTCACCCGTTGCGAGTGCCCCACCCCAGCCGCTTCGATCAAAGTCACGTTGTAACCGAGGAATCGGCCGTACAGAGCGGCTTCGACGCCAAGCGGCCCCGCACCAACAATTGCAATGCTGCCAGGCGGATCAAGAGTAGCGGTTTCAGAGGTCATAAAAAGAATCTCAAAGTAAAAAAGGTGTCGGACACCTTTTTGGTGGAATGGGTGGTTTGGCGGTTTGCCTATTTTGACTTTAAGGTGTCGGACACCTTTTTTGTTGTTTGCCGACACGGAAGGGCTGGAGATCGATCGGAGGCGTTTGGCCAGTGATCACGTCGGCGAGACAGACGGCGGTGGCGGGCGAGAAATGAATGCCGCTGCGGTAATGCCCCGCTGCAACATACAAATGAGACGTCTCGGGGACGCGGCCGATCATCGGAAATCCGTCGAACGTTAATGGCCGTAGTCCTGCGCACTTTTGCACCGTCACAGCCGAGGCTAGCTCGGGGATCAAGTCGATGGCGAACTCGCGAAGCGTTTGGATCATGTCCTCGGTCGTCGTTTTATCTAAGCCGACTTCTTCTTCGCACGATCCGATCAACGTCCGGCCATCGTCGCGGCACAGCACATAACGGTTGCCGATGTTGATCACCGATCGAAGCAGCGGTCGTTCCGTTTTGACGACTAGAATCTGACCTCGAATCGGGATCAAGCTTTGCGTTAATCGCAAATCAGGTGATACCAACCCGGTCCAGGATCCACCACAGACGATGACATTGTCACTTTCGATCCAACCCTCAGCGGTTCGCACTGCCGCCGAGGCGTTATCGTGGCGAAGATCCAGCACTGCGGTTTGCTGTGACACTGTGACACCGGCAGCAAGACAAGCTTGGTGCAGCGCGTCGATGTAAAGCGGCGAATTGATTTGGTATTCGTCGGGCACCCACCATGCTTGGGCATCGGGATGCTGCGAAAGCCAAGCGGAGAGCGCGGGTTCACGCGATTGCAACGAATCAATCGCAGCACGTTCGCAGTGGATCTGCAGCTCGCTCCAATAATCGGACATCCCAAGCATCACCGCTTTTTCGCCCGGTGAGTTCGCCAAGTACCAGCCACCACAGCGACGCAGACCGACGTCGATTCCGGTCGTCTGTTTTAGCTGCTCGGACCACTCGGGAAACAATCGATGACTCAGTCCGCGGAGCTGGTCCATCGGGTCGGTAGCGAGATCGAGATTGGCCGGAGGCAGAATGCCACCCGCGATCGTCGAAGTACTCTCGGCAATTTCCCGCTGTTCGATCACTCGCGTTTGGATGCCTCGCTGGGAAAGTTCCCACGCAAGGCTGAGTCCGATCGCACCGCCGCCGACGATGGTTGCTGTGGTGGTGGCGGTCATCATGCAGTTCGATTTTGGCTCAGGATTGTGTCGATCCGATCTGCAAAGTCGGCAAGAGATCGGTTTTGTTCGCGGGATTCGTTTAAATGATCGCGTAAGCGGTCGAGACATTCGATCGTATCAATATCTTCATTTTGCGGAAGCACCGCCAGCGATAATTGACTCTCGGCGGCTCGCTGTTTTGTGATCGCGAACACATCGCCGGAACTCCATGGCATCTCTTGAAAAAGATGCTCAAATCGCTCTGACCATGGACCTCGCAACCCGATCAGGTAGTAGCCGCCATCCATCGCCGGACCCACGACGATATCGTGCGATTCAAGTTGCTGTGCCGCTTCGGAAATCTCCGGCTCACCTAGTAACGGGCAATCGGCCCCAATCAAAACGACGCGGGACGCCGGTGTTTCTGCGGAGGCGGTGCCCAGTTGTGAGCGAAAGAACCGCGACATTCGGTCACCCAAATCACCATCGCCTTGGGGGGTGATCTCCCACGTGTCGGATGCCAGTTGCTCGCGGGCCAGTTGCTCGCGGAATCGCGCGCTGGCGGAATCTGGAGCGATCGAAAGGACGCGGTGATCCCGCACCTCTGCCAATTGTTTGCACAAACGCAATACAAACTCGCGGTGGATTTCGGCCGCGGCTTGCATCCCGATGGAACGCCCCAACCGAGTCTTCACGTTTCCTGCGGTCCAGTATTTCGCCATGATCCCCAAAGTCAGTTTGGATGCGGGGTGCGGCATTTCGGTTTGGTCGATGGCAAAGAGGGGGGGAGGAGACGTTCGCGGTGTCGAAGAACAGGATAGACGAAAGGGAGTGCCGCGTTAAACCAGGGGCGGCGGATATTGCCGTAAAGGACCGCAGCGATACGCACCGGCGGGATCAATGCCGTTCGGCGGTCGCCCCAGTTGTTTCGCCACATATCTGACTCTCGCCCCGCTTCGCGATTCTCGCTTTGCCACTTCAGCGGCTTCTACCCAAGTCAATTCTTTTTGCCGGATGGGGGGATTGGATGTGTGGGGTGGCGAGTCATCGACCGCAGATGTCGATCGCAGTTTCCGGTTTCAGTAAAGCGGGATTCGCTTTGCGGTAGATTGCTGGCCATAGATAGGCCATTTGTGATGTTTGTGGCGTTTTTAACGGTTTTGTAAAATTTTCCGATTATTAAGTTGACCGAGCCCCCCGAATGGTAGAGACTCACGCGTTCTTAACGGGTTTGCTTGATGGATCTTCATCAAGTGCTCAGATTTTTCTCCCTTCTAGAGATGAGAGTTGAGACAATGAAAAAGTTCAAACTGGAACGTCTTGAAGAACGAATCGCACCCAGCAAGATTTCGTACGGCGGAGGAGGTTCGGGAAGCAAGAGTGGCTCAGGAAGCAAGAGTGGCTCAGGATCGAAGAGCAAATCGAAATCGAAGAGCAAATCGAAATCGAAATCGAAGAGCAAGAGTAAGTCCAAGTCCAAGAGCAAATCCAAGAGCAAGAGCAAGTCCAAGTCGGGCTCGAAGAGTAAGAGCAGATAGCAGGCGAGACAAGGTCTTGGAGATTAGCTGGAATGCAACACGCAGCCCTGTATGTTGGTCGCTGAGTCTTGTCATCTAAAGTTTGCCATCTCGTTGCTGTTTGAAGGCCTGGTCGTCGGAAAGGTTTGTTGTGGGTCAGAAACGAACCCGTCAAATTCAACCGGGCCTGTCAATTTCAACCGGGAGGACGGAGAGTCGCGTATTTGCTTCGTCCTTCCTGTTTGTGTTCAATCGTGAATGATCACGCGTGCGATGGAGCGTCGTCCCACTTCCTTCTTCAGCGGTGAGCAGACAATGGGCCACAAGAAAGGCAAAAAAGCCAAACAGCGAAAATCAACCGAGTGTTCACGCTGCACTCGCGAAGGAGAAGCATTCTACTGCTTCAAAAAAAACTACGTGTTTGACGTCGATATGGCGAGGGCGTTTGTCAGTGATGGTCGCGAATCGATCGAGCTTGAACCCGAAGACGTCAACTATTCGGTCGACCGCGTCGAAATCAACGAAGGGCATCTGGCTCATGTCGATCCAAGCATTCCCGGAATTGTCGCTCATTTGTACTACCCTGCGGACGATGGGACCCTTGTGCACGCGCACCGGTTGATTGATGGGCATCATCGTGCCAGTCGTTGTCGCCAGGATAAGATGCCGTTTTATGTTTATGTGTTGAGCGAGGAAGAGAGTATTGCGACCTTGATTCGGTCGCCCGAAGGGTCCACTCCGGAGCATCTTGTTGGTGCTAAAGTTCCCGTTTTGGATTGATGACTTGCTTGGCCCGAATGCCACTGTCCTCAAGCTCGGTGTCAACTCCGTCCCATGTCTACCGAAACTCCCGTCGCTACTGAGATCCCGCCTTCTCTGAGTGACGATATACGCATGTCGACGCCGGATCCGGACGGAATCCGGGTGATCAAGAACCGACGCAAGAACCGTTACATGCGATTGGGGCCGCAGGAATCATTTCTGTTGTCGATGCTTGACGGCAAGACGACGTATGGCGAAGCCGCGTCGCGGTTCGAGACCAATTTTCACGAGCCGATTTCGCTCGATGAATTTGGTGACTTCATCGCGCTGGCCAAAAGCGAAGGGTTGCTTCGCAGCACATCCTCTTCGAAATCCACATCTGAGCGGGACACCCCCAAAACGCTCGGGGAACTCTATCGCCATTGTGTCAAGGCAGCCAAAAAACAGAGTTTGCTCTTTTTTCGAGTCAAACTTTATGATCCCAATGAAACGTTGAATTGGTTAGAGCCGAAGACGCGGTTGTTGTTCAGCCCCACGTTGTTTGTCATCGCGGTATGTTGCGGGATGTTTGCGTTGGGCACCGTGTGGTTGCAGCGAGATTTGTTTGTCCAGCAATTTGCAGCCAATTTTGGTTGGCAAGCTTTTGTCGTGGCTTGGGGCACCACGATTGTGATTACGATCTGTCATGAATTTGGTCATGGCTTGGCTTGCAAACGCTACGGCGGCGATGTTCACGAGATGGGGGCGTTGTCGATTTTTTTTACGCCCTGCTTTTACTGCAATGTTTCGGACGCGTGGTTGTTACCGAATCGTTGGCAACGGTTGTTGATCAGCATGGCGGGAACCTATGTCGATTTTTTGGTGTGGATTGTCGCGGTGGCGGTGTGGCGAGTGACGACGCCCGATGCGGCATTGAACTTTGCCGCATGGGTGATCGTGTCGGCGTGCGGATTGCGAGTTGCATTTAATTTGAATCCCTTGATGCGTTTGGATGGTTATTATGCACTGTGCGATTTGCTGCATACCCATAACTTGCGTCGTCGGGCTCGGAAGCGTTTTGTTGGGTACTCGCGGTGGTTTTTATGGGGCGGCGAAAGACCAGAGCCAAGTACCGAACATACGATGTTAATGGTGTATGGAGCGGGGAATTGGGTATTTACCGTCGGCTTTCTGGGGCTGATGAGCTTCCAAGCCTCGGTGTACTTGCAATCAATGATGGGCATCGGCGGGGTCGTGGCCGCGTTAGGGTTCTTTTCGTTGACGACGAAAAGCTATTTCAAAGGAACACTCGGAGAGAATTTCAGTACGATGTTTCGTTCACGTAAACTCCGCGTTTTCTCGGGACTGGCGGTCTTCGCTGGCATCTTGGCCATTCCGATTCACGATCGCGCAGGCGGCGAATTCCATGTTCGTCCGGTGGTTCGCCGCGAGGTGCGGGCGCCGATCGCCGGTTTCTTGCGTGAAATCAACGCGGACGAAGGCGATACAGTGGCGGCCAATTCGTTGTTAGCGATGATCGAGGTGCCGGAATTGATCAGCAACATTGCACGCAAGAAAGCGGAAATCGCCGAATCCGAAGCGCTGCTGCGACGACTGAACTGTGGTCCGCGGGTCGAGCAGATCAAAGATCAAAGAGAACGGATCGAGCGGGCGAGACATTGGAAGGAGTTGGCCGAAAGCGATCTTAAACGGGCGCGGCAGAGTTTGGTTCAAGAGTTGGCGGCGTTGGAATTGACGGTCCAGCGTGCCAATTCGCAAGTCGAATATCGCAGCGAAATCCTTGCTCAGATGCAATCGCTGCACGATCGAGGTGGATTGGCGGGACAGCAATTGTTGACGCACCAAAAGAACCATCAAGACGCCGTCCTCGATGCGAACCAGGCGGTTGCCGAAATGCGGGCTCGTGAGGCGGAGGGAGTGATTCGTTTCGAAGGCGAATTGGCACGACGCGAGAAAGAGCTCGCCGATGCGGTCGGAGCACTGACGCTGCTCGAGGCGGGTTCGCGGCTTGAAGACATCGACGCCGAAAAAGCGCATCTGCAGCGACTCAATGAAGAACTGAAGCATCTACTGCATCAGCAATCGCAGCAGTTTGTGAAATGTCCGGTCGGCGGCACGATTGTCACGCCACGGTTAAAGGAAAAGGTGGGGGTGTTCGTCGAACGCGGCATGCCACTTTGTGTAATCGAGGATCTGCATCAGCTTGAAGCGGAGATTTCCGTTTCCGAAAAGGACGCTCGCGTGTTGGTCGCAGGGCATCCGATCACACTAAAACCCCGTTCGCTTCCGTTCACTAGCATCCCTGCGACCGTCGATCGTATCGCCCCGGCGGCTCAGTCGCTTGTTCCCAATGCTCCGCGTACGGTGACCGTGTATTGTGTGGTGGATAACCGCGACGGCATGCTGCGAACCGGGATGACCGGATTTGGACGGATTCGGTCCGAACGGCAGCCATTAGGAATGTTGCTGTTTCATGCCGGCGCACGCTTGATCCGCAGCGAATTCATGTGGTAACGCGGTGTGGCGAGTTGTTGCTTCGTTTGGCAGGCGGAAAACATTCGCTGTCCCTGTTTTCCTTCGCCTTCGCCATCGTCTAACGCGGGGTGGCGGTTTCGAGGAAGCTTGCGAATTCATCGTCGGTCCATGGATCGTGATGAAGCGGATTCATGATCACGGGCTCGACGTTTTTGGGGAGCGTGATCGATTGGCGGCAAGGGTCGCCCAGGTATTGAATCGCGAAAAAGTCGAGCAGGGTTCCCTTGATCTCTTCGAACCGCACGATCTCGAAGTTGTATCTCGTGAGCGTTTCGGCGACCGCAATCGCGGCGTCCGTACGCGAGCGAATCGCGCGATAGTAGTCGTCCAGATACGGCAGCATCCAATTGTTGTCGCTCGAATCGGGGGCGGGGTTTTGATAACGCAGTTTCGCGCCGCGAAGCCACTCGTTGGCGGCTTCGTGTTGCAGCTTTGCCTGCTCGTATTCTTGGTACGCGTATTCGATTCGCTGTGCCGATTCGCTGATTTCATGCGAGACCGAAAAAATTTGCTGCTGCAACAATCCGCTGTCTCGCACTAATTTCACGCGAGCTTCTTGCGATAACGCGTTGGCTTGCCGCAATCCCACCGGCATCGACATGGTGACGCCGAGTTGCAGGTCGGTAAAATCGGCGGTCGCCATTTGTTCAATCGCGTTGCCTAGGTTTTCGCCCAAACCGTTCATGCGGTACAAGGCTGTAAAGTCGAGGTTGGGTTTGCGTTGATTGTTGCGGACGAGAAGCTCAAGTCGACGCAGACCGACTTCGAGTCGACGGCGGACCACGTCCGGGCGATTGTCAATCGCTTGGAAATAGGCCCCTTGCGGATCAACTTGGATTTTTTGATCGGTGGGCTCGGTGATGGCAACCAAGGTGCCACCGGCTCCGGGGGATAGTTTCAATAGGTTGCGTAATCGCAATTCTCTGGACACTCGCTCGGACTGTAAACGTATGTACTCTTGTTGATACTCATGAAGCTGGGCACGCGCTTTGGCAACATCGGCCTGGATGACCAATTTCGCTGCCAGCGATTCTCGTTGAATTCGCACGATCTCTTCGAGGACCGGGATGACTTTGCGATACTCTTCTACGGCGACTTGAGCTTGATAGAGATCCCAAAACGCTTCGCTGACGCTGCGTACCGACGACATTAGCGAACCTTTGAAATCCCAGGCGGATTGTTCCACCTCGAGCCGTGCGACCTGGATCGGCGCCATGTTGACCTGCGTTCCCGCACCGCGAAGCAGTGGTTGGCGAAGCGACAACGCCAACTCGCTTGCGTACGTCGGATTGAAACCCGATGTGGTCGAACCGGGCAAAAATAGATAGCCGGGGCTGGGGTTGTAAGCTGCCGAGACCGTTCCGCCATTGCGGAGCGGCTTCGCCAACGATGCCGTCAGCGCCCCCTCGTCACGTTTGAGCGGTTCGGTTAATCCTGGGCCAAAAAAGGCATTCGGAGGATTGTTGAATTGGTTGCTGTAAAATTGCGATTCAAATTGGGTGTCAAACGCCGCCAATGCCGCTTGCAGTCGTGCTTCGGACGCCTCGACGTCATAGAACGTGGTCCCCGATGTCGTGATCTGCCCCCCCTCGGCGACGCGGGCGATTCGCGATTGATTCAGGCTCGTTTGGATCGCTTCGTGCAGCGACAGCTCACGATCGGCGTCGCCAGCGGAGTTGCTTTCTGGTTTCCGCAGCCCCGTGGGGGGCGGAATCTGCTCTGACAGCGTGGCGGTTTGGACGTTGTGGGACGCGTCATCGGCCGAGGCCAGCTGGATCGGTGGTTCCGGTAAGGGCGTCGATTGAACCGTTTGTCGATCTAGCGATTGGTTCGATTGCAGTGCATATTGCATGCTGGCTCGATCGCGACGCTTGGCCCAGCGATCCGACCCATGGCAGCCCGAAGCGATGATGACGAGCATCAGCAGGAAAGATGTTTGGGGGCGGAGCATGGCGTGTCGCTGCAAAAGAATCGCGGACGAAACAATCCGAGGCATCTTCTTGTTTCGAGCGGATCCCGCTGCCTGTGGTAGAGAATGAGCCGTTTTTTAATCGATTCATTCGATTCCCAGCGGGATATCCTTGCCCCCTTGCCTAAGTTCACTCGGGTTGGCCGGTGGTCGCCCTGGCGGGTGTGTGTCAGTGAGCGAGAGGTGAGCTTGGTAGATTCCCCCATCCCACGGATTTCGTGCATCGCATTCCCCAAGCACGCGGACCTCGCAGCAAAATCGAGCTTTCTTCGGATAGCCGCACCGCTAAACACGGCGTTTTGGCATCAATGCCGATAGCATTGACCCCGTGCCCGCGGACGTGCATCTTGCTCCCATTCATGCTCGCGCGACGCTCTTTCGCTCGTAGGGCGTGCTTCGCAAGCGGGCTCACTGAGGCGGCAGGACGGGAAATTTGGGGCGGAAGCCGTTGCCAGCACAAAGTGTACAGACTTGGAGCGGCTCGATTTCATCGCCTGAAAAATTCGCGTAATGTAGAATTTCAGCTAGGATAAGGTTATTCACGTGATCCAGAAATTGTTATGCTTCTTCGCGCGTGCAATTGACAACCTTCAAGGAAACATCGGGACGGCATGTCCAAGATTTCCACGGAAAAGTTTCTCGAGATGGTCGAGAAAAGTGGTCTAGTCGAGCAAGCGACCCTGAAACGCTTGCTGGAGAAGGTGCGCGCTAAATGCGAAGGCCAGCTTCCCTCGGACGCCAACAAGCTGGCGGCTCTTTTCCGGCGACAAGGACTATTGACCCAGTGGCACCTCGATAAGTTGCTGGTAGGGAAATACAAGGGTTTCTTCCTCGGCAAATACAAACTGCTCGGTCATATCGGTTCGGGGGGGATGAGCAGCGTTTACCTTGCCGAGCACATGCGGTTGGGCGACAAGCGTGCCATTAAGGTGTTGCCAAAAAAACGCGTCAATGACGCCACCTACTTGGCGAGATTCCAGCTTGAAGCCAAGGCGATCGCATCGCTGAATCACCCCAATATCGTCTTGGCGTATGACATCGATAACGAAGGCGATGTGCATTACATCGTGATGGAATACGTCGACGGCATCGATTTGTTGATGTTGGTCAAACGCGATGGTCCGCTCGATTTTTCCACCGCGGCCGATTTGATTGCCCAAGCCGCTCGCGGACTCGATCACGCTCACGACAAAGGGGTCGTGCACCGTGACGTCAAACCCGCCAACCTGTTGTTAGATCTAAATGGTAGTGTTCGCTTGTTGGACATGGGGTTGGCATTGGTCGCTTCGGGCGACGATGAATCGTTGACGGTGGCGAACAATGAAAACGTTTTAGGGACCGCCGATTACTTGGCACCCGAACAGGCGCTGAACAGCCACACCGTGGACCATCGCGCGGACATCTACGGGCTTGGGTGTACGTTCTATTATCTGTTGACCGGACAGCCGCCGTTTAACGATGGCACGTTGGCACAGCGAATTGCCAAACATCAAACGGAGATGCCCAAATCGATTCGCCAATTACGGCCTGATTGCCCAGGCGAATTGGAAGGGATCTGCGTCAAGATGATTCAGAAGGATCCCAAGTACCGCTACCAACATGCGGGAGAAGTCGCGGACGTGCTTGAGCGATTTGTCGCTCGTGTTCCCAAGGGGGCCAAAGTAACCTCGGGCTTGGGCGATGCGCCGATGCCGGATGAAGAGTTAGGTTCGTCGATCGGTTTCGATGATTCACAGATTTCGAAAAATCAAAACGACACGATCTCGAACAAGTCTGGCGATACCATTTCCAGCAGCCGAGCTTCGTTGCTACTGAACGAAGGAATCAGCAGTAGTGATAGTGGCCGGTTGGTCAACGTGCGTCCGCGTCCCGATTTGGTGGACGGAAGTTTTATCGATCTGCAAGCCGAGTCGGGTTATCGGCCCAGCAGTGGAATCTCGTATCAACAGTCCGAGGAAGGTTTGGGGTCGGGGCGTTTCCCTCGCGCATCATCGGGCCGTTCAAGTGTGCATGTTGGTGGCGATTCGGATATCTACAACAGTTCGGCCAGTCAAATTGGAAGTGGCAGCGGACGTGGCGGCAATGCGTCGCGGCGGCGTAATGAGAAGTCGGTCGATCCGCTGTTGTTGGGAGCGTTGGCGTTTGCATTGTTTGTCGTGGCGATTGCAATTGGGTTTTATTTGGCCCGCATGACCTCGGGGTAAGCCCGTTCGGCCGCCCCCCTCTGGTGTCAAGGCGTTCCCTCGCCGTCTGGCGATCGTCGCGGTAAACCGATATGGTTGACGACGCTTTGCCGTGCGGCGTGTCTCACGGAAATTCCCTTTGGGTACTGCAGTAGAGTTTCAACCACGTGACTGTGATTCTCGACCGGCCGTATCAGTTTGTGCCGCCTTGCCGTAACAACCTGTGGCCCGCCTTCATTCAGCAATTTCGAATCGTCGACCGCTATTTACGCAAAAAAGAGGGAGTGGTTTCGTACGAATGCCGTAACCTTGATGTCTTCCGTGAATCGCTTGCTCGCGGTGATGGGATTCTGCTGGCGCCGAATCATTGTCGGTATGCCGACCCGCTTGTGTTGGGCTGGCCCGCTCGGCACGCGAAAACGCCTGTGTATGCGATGGCGTCATGGCACTTGTTCAACGACGGTTGGCTCGATGCCTTTGCGATCCGGCGGATGGGAGCGTTCAGTATCTTTCGCGAAGGCTCCGATCGAAAGGCGCTTGATACCGCGATCGAGATTCTGACCGAAGCCGAACGCCCCTTGATTGTCTTTCCCGAAGGGACCACCAATCGCACCAACGACGTGCTCAAGCCGCTGCTCGACGGAGTGACGTTTATGGCGAGGGCCGCCGCTCGCCGTCGCGAAAAACATTACGGCAGCCAAGTCGTGATGCATCCCATCGCAATCAAATACCTCTGTAAACAAAAAATCGATTCATGGGCCAACGAACAATTGTCTGTGATCGAATCGCATCTTGGGTGGACCAAGTCACTTGGCGGCTCGATACTTGGACGCACCATACGCGTCGCCGAGGCGTTGTTGGCATTACGTGAGGTGCAGTATTTGGGGAGTACGCGTGCGGGCAATCTTTCGGAGCGTCGCGATGGGCTGATCCAACATCTGCTCAAGGATACTGAGTCGCGTCTAAAGATGTCCTCGGGGGATGAGGACCTGCGAACTCGAGTTCGCGCGATCCGCACCAAGGTCTCGTCGATTTGGTTTTCGGAAAACCCAGATGAACAGGAAAAGGTGCGTTTGAAAAACGACATCGTGGCCGCCGATCTTGCTCAAGAGCTAGTGTCATACCCCAATTGCTATCTCGAGTCCGATGACGTCACGGATTCTCGAATTGTTGAAACGATCCAGCGAATGCAGGAATCGTTGTGGGGGAAAGCCGATGTGGGGATCGATCTGCATGTGGTGATCGAGTTTGATTCCGCAATCCCAGTGCCTGCGGCGAAAGCACCGCGAGGCGTTGAAGATCCGTTGCTCTGCGAGCTTCGCGAACGCTTGAGCACGATGATCGCTCGCTTATCCAAAGAGGCACGGCCGCTGTAGGCTGAATCCGCCACGTAATTGCAAATCGTAGGGGGCAATTCGAAACCGGCAAAACATCGGTGCGACCAAGCAGTCGACGGACCCAATGTGCAATCGTACATTGCCTTAGAATCGTCTCGTCACTGTGACTTGCGTTAGCGTTATGTGCGTCCCATGGCTGTCTTGCCGCTTGGGGGTACAGATCCACTTGTCTCGCTTGTTGAGAAGGAAACTAATATGATCATTGGGGTACCCACCGAAGTTAAGACCGACGAATATCGTGTGGCATTGTTGCCGGTGGGAGTCGAGGAATTGGTCGCTCGCGGGCATCAAGTCCTGATTCAATCCGAGGCTGGCGTGGGCTCGGGGGTGACCAATGAAGACTACCTGCAATGTGGCGCCGAGCTGTGCGATACGGCTGACGAGGTGTTCGCGCGAGCCGACATGATCATCAAGGTGAAAGAGCCTCAGCCCGAAGAGTATGGCAAGGTGCGTGCTGGGCAAATCCTGTTTACCTACTTTCATTTTGCCGCCAGCCGAGATTTGACCGATGGAATGCTCGAAACCGGTTCGACCTGTATCGCTTACGAAACCTTGCGTGACGAACAAGGACGACTGCCGCTGTTGACCCCGATGAGCGAAGTGGCGGGGCGGATGAGTGTCCAAGAAGGCGCCAAGTATCTCGAGAAACCACAAATGGGCCGCGGCATTTTGCTTAGCGGTGTGCCTGGG
>NZ_JBFHFD010000028.1:0-30372 GCF_041583735.1 Novipirellula sp. | reverse complement strand
TATTTGGGTCGCTCGCTCGGCGCAACTTGATATTGGGTTTGCACGCAGCCAAACGGAGCTGGCGATTTTGGAAACCCAGCCTGGGTACGAACGCGGACACCTGGCTCGCGTCATCGCCATCTACAATTCATTGTCGAGCACGTACGACATGCAATTCAGCACCGTCGACGCGGTTGCAAATGCGATCCCTCAATCCAAGGCCAACCCGGCCGACGAACCACTTCGATTCCGGACCGATTTCGAAGAGGGGCCGATGTTGTCAGGAGTCGCCGTTGGCAGTAACCAAACTCAAATGGTTCGCGCCGAGCAGATCGTTGACCTTGGTGGTGGCATCTATCTGGACGGCGAAACGCTGGTCAACGGAACCGAATACGACTTGCTCGATTCCTTTGTGGTTGCCAAAACCGGCGACGATCAAACGCAACTTGCTGTCGTGGGCCTCTGTTCGGCCGGTTCGAAAACCAAATTGCGTTTTCGTGACGACGCTACCGTCAAAGTATCTACGGATCTACCGCTTCAGGTTTCTCGCGTGATGAGTGCGTTTCTAGCGGACAAATCGGTTCCAGCCGACTCGTCACGCTTAGTTGGACGAATCGAAGAATCGATCCCTGGAATGACCGTCACCCCCCAAGCAAACCAACGCAGTTCGCAGACGGTTGTAGTTGCCAACCTTCGTTTTCCACCGGCGCCCGAGCCACAATCGGATGTCAATTTGGTCGTCGATTTTCGTAAATCGTTGACCGAACCTTTGGAATCGGAAGTGCAGAGCGAGGATGAGGATGAATCAGAGAAGTAAATCGGCTCGCTCATCCCTACCAGCATTGCAACACTGAAATTCACCGCCCACCGTTCGGCCCCAGGAAACTTGATGATCACGCTCAAAGGATTCGGAAAAGACTATGGCGATTTCACGGCCGTCGAGAGCATTGACTTAGATATTGCTGCGGGCGAAACGTTTGGTTTCATTGGTCCCAACGGTGCCGGAAAGAGCACCACGATTCGCTTTCTTGCGACGCTGTTGCGGGCAAGTCGTGGGAGCGGATCGGTGGCCGGCTGCGATGTGATGGCCGACCCCGTCGGTGTGAGGCAATCCATCGGTTACATGCCCGATAACTTTGGCGTCTATGACGGCATGCGAGTATGGGAGTTCTTGGACTTCTTTGCCGTCGCTTACCGAATCGGTCGCACCGAGCGAAAGCAGATTATCGATAACGTGTTGGAACTGTTGGATCTTGGTCACAAACGCAACGACTTCGTCAACGGTTTATCGCGAGGGATGAAGCAGCGTTTGTGCCTCGCCAAAACACTGGTCCATGATCCTCCGGTATTGATCTTGGACGAACCGGCCTCGGGGCTCGATCCACGTGCACGAATCGAAGTCAAAGCGTTGCTGAAAGAGCTTCGTAAAATGGGCAAAACGATTTTGATCAGCAGTCATATTCTGACAGAGTTGGCGGATTGCTGTACGTCGATCGGCATCATCGAACGAGGCCAATTGTTGATGAGTGGTCCGATTGGCAGCGTGTACCGGCAAATCCGTCGCAACCGAATTGTCGAGATTGACTTCTTAACCGGGTTGGAAGCGGGGCTGTCGATTCTGCGAAGCAGTCCGGCACTGCGGTCGCTCGAACAAGAGCCGACTCGTGTGATCGCCGAGCTGGAAACGGATGACGAAGGATTGGCCAATTTGCTCGATGAACTGATCAAAGCGGGGGTGCGAATGCGTTCGTTTAACGATCGCGATCCCACGCTCGAGGATGTCTTTATGACGGTGACCAAAGGCTTGGTCACATAGTCGTTGATCTTGCGGACGTCGACTAAAAAGCGGAATTGCCTTCCAGCCTGGCGAGGTGCAATGACTGGCTGGATGCCAATTCCACATGAACCAATCCGCAATGCGATCGATCTCGCTGCAGCTTAACGGCCAAAGATTTTGTCGATGCCGCGACCGAGTTGCTTCTGTAGGTAATTCTCGGCTGAATCCTGGACCGCCTGCACCCCTAATTCGGTCACGACTTTTCGCACGCCCGACGAATCCAAACGAGGGCGCGAGAACGTTCCTTCGATTGGCAGCGTGACTGGTTGTCCGGCCAAGCCTTGCAGATTGCTTCCCAGCCAACGGGCATCCAGCGGCACCTGGGCGATCAAATTCAAGTTGCCATCGAATGAAACATTTCCGCTGGTGACCACTTGGGCGCGGTCCACTTCAAAGAACATTCGTTGGTGGCTGACAACGCCGCGATCGACCGTAAAGTCGACGGTTTGCGCAGGCACACGAATCAGCGTCGTCTCGGGATTCACAGCGGCTTGTGGTGTTCCGATTGATGCGAGCGAGCGAAGTTGTTTGATTCCACCGATGATTTGGTTTGCCATGGGACCTGAGTTCATGTCGATCGAATCGATGTTTAAACGACCTACCACGCGGCTCTGCTCGGGTCGATCAATAACCACGATGGCTTCATCGATCTCGGCACTTAGCGTTCCATCAATGCGAGTTGCATTGGCCGCCAGCGGCGCCAAATACTTAAGCCAGCGATCGGTCATTTCAGGTGTCAGTCGGATCGATTCCGCCACCCGGCCTGGTTCAACTCGCATCCACAGCGGCCCTGGCCGATAATGGACATCGCCGGCAATATTCAATCGGCCTTGATCGACCGGGATCGAGGCAGGTGACACGAAAACGCTCGTTTCGGTCAACCGCACCGGAATATTCGCTTGACCAAACTGCACCCCGGCGACTTCGCCCGCTTCCCAGCCAAGGTTAGCTAGCACACTCATCGCAATGTGCTCGTCAGCTTGACGTTTGACCGCAATCTCGATCGGAGTCTCTTGGACGCCTTGCAATTGAATCTGCATTCCGGCAAGTTCGCTGAGGCGTTTGGCGACCTCCGTCATTTTGATTCTCGCAGGACCTTTTACCGAAACGTCCCCAAGCGAATCATTCCAAACCGCGTGGCCGGTTAAACTGGTCGCGAACCAATCACTTGATAATTTCAGCGAATCGGTCACCACACCGCCACTGGTTGGGTCGACATGAATCGTGCCGTTGATTTTTACATTCGGTTCAGCCCAGACCACTCGTGAACCCGCATTCAAGCCAGCTGAGACGGTTGCATTCGGATTCGCTGTGATAGCCCCCATCGCGTTACGAACGGGGCCAACCAATTGCGAAGCCGCACTCGCCTGCGAGGGTTGAACGACGGCGACGCCTTTACCATTCATCTCGGTCTGGACAGCGTATCGACCTTTTTGACTGGTCACAATAAAGCGGCCATCACAGTCGCCCATCACCAACCATTCATCGGTCTGGACCGTTTGCCCCGGACGGTAACCGACTTGGCTGATCGCGGGGATGACTCGGTTTGCCACTCGCGTTTTCATGCTGCCTTGGATGCGTTCTAGCTTGGCTTGCCAAGCAATTTCGAGATCCGTCCGCTCGGCATTCCATTCGCCTTCGATGGCTGCCGAGACGGCATTTCCGACAATCGTCAAGGACCGGCAATCCAGCGAAGACGTCGTCCAGTCATAGTCGCCACTGAAATGCAGTTTGATTTCAGGTTGGCTGAAATAGCGGTCGGCGTAGGCCATGTGGGGCTGTGTCAACTCGATCGTCGTACCGGTCAAACGACCGCCTGACGACGAGACATCGGCACGCGCATTCATGGTGAATCCGCCGTCGAAATCGTGCAGTTCTGCCGGCAACCAAGGGCCAAGTGTATCGGCCAGCGCTTCGAGGCGTCCGTCGCCTTGGATACGAAGCGGAAATCGCGTGTTCGCATCGGGGTGTTGAATTCCTTGAACAAGTTCCGCTCGCAGATTCAGCCCGCTGCTCGACAGCGTGGCGTTTGCCACCGACAACGATTCAATCTGGCCCGCTTGCCATTGGCCCACCGCGTCGACATTCATTCGCAATGCGGGGTGCCGCAGCCGATTCCCACCAGGCAGTTCGATCAACAGGTCTTTGGCGTCGGCATTGCCCGTCAAACGCCACTGATCGCCACCGGATGCATTCCACTGGATCTTGCCACGCGCGGAACCGGCTAGCGATGAACTCGACAAATCGATGATCGGACGCAGCATGTTGGCCAATCGACCAAAATCGACTTCGATATCGGTTGCACCGCTTTGTAAGTTGCCTTGGCCGCTAGCTGCCGCAAAGGAACTGGTTAATTTGAACTGTTCGGCTTGGATGCGGTCTTGGTTACTCGAAACGATTGCGGTCATCTCGACCGGGTCGATTACCACGGCTTGGCCTCGCGATCGCGCGCGTAGTGCGTCGCTGCGCAGACTCAATCGTCGTCGCCGAGCGTCACTTGACGGCAATGATTCGATTGTGGCCAGGGCTCGTCCCGAAACCAGTTCGGCATCGTTGCGGATTGGCAAAACGCCGGGCAAGGCATGATCGAGTGCCGCCAAATCGACTTCGGCACTGGCGGTTCCTTCGAGTGCATCAAGCCAACGCACCGGATTGTCGCTGGCGCCGACGAGGGTAATCGAGGTTGAAAACGCGCCATCGAGCTTCAGCGAGGCAAAGTCGGTCGTCGCGACCAATCCCTGGCCGATGACGCGTTCGTTTTGTAGCGTCAAGCGACCATCAAGCATCGCAAGTTTGTTGGTCCAGCGGCGGGTGTCTTGTTGTAGGTTTGCCGCCTCGAGGTTGCGAACTTGGAACTGAGTCACGTCGGCGTCGACCGATCCATCACGGCTGCCGCGGATTTTTAGATTACCGGTGGCATCGCCCACCAATTGAGCTGGAATCTGATCCGCATACGCACTCATCCGTCGGCGAACCAAAGAGACGACGGATAAGGGCAGCGAATCACAGGTCAGATCGATGTTCCAAGGCGAAGTCGAACTGGGGTGGTCGAGCGAACCAAAATCGAACTCAACTGCTCCTTGCAGCGATCCCTGGCTGCCACGGGGTTCGGCCAAGACGCCAGTAAATCGACTCTGTAATGATTCGCCGCGTAGTTCAAGCTTCGTGCTCGCTTGGGATAATCGCCAAGTCTCGCCGCTGGTTGCGTCCTTGACCGTCAGCGTCACGTCGCTGATGTCGATCATTGCGGTGGTGGCGGGGCCCTCGGTGGCCGGTTGGTCCAACAGGATTCGCAGGTCCTCTTCGACACTGCTTTGACCATCGCGAACATCACACTGGATGTCGACTCCGCGCACCAGGATCGCACCAAGATCACTTTTCATGGTCCCGACCAGATCCATCACGGTCAATTCCGTGTCGAGCTGCTCAACTCTGAATTTGCTGCCCGCTTCTCGTCCCTCGATCGCCAACCCGGTGATCCGCAGCGGCGTCACCCAGCCAACACGGATTCCGTCTGCGGTGGCATCAAAACCGTATACCGCAGCGGCGCGAGCGACCATCGATCTGCCGACCGGCGAATGGCTAACCAAGCTGGGGGCCGCCAGCATCAAGAAACCAACGAACAGCAGTCCGCCGAGCAGGTAGTATCGCCGCCGTCGATTGCGATTTTCGCGACGACGATGCGTTTGTTCCTGCTGCGTTCGCTCGAGTTGATCGAGCAAAAAGTCGTCGGTGGTCACAGGCACATCCTTGCCGCCAATGTAACGAAGAAGAGAAGATCCGGACCACAGTGTAACGGCAACGACCCCCAAACCCCAAGATGAGTTTTTGTACTACTTTGGGCGACTTTTAGCGACTTTTGCCGACCAAATCAGCGGAAGTGGGCGAAGTTTGGTACGAAAGCCGCCACGCAAATACTAGAATGATACCAACCGGTACCTCTCTTAGGCGGATCTTTGATAGCGGCTGAATCAAATTGATTCTGGCGATTGCGGCACCGACGAAAACCCTGACGCTTTCTTTTCTTTCGAAGTCGACGGTACAAATCATGATTTATAAGCTCGTGCTTAAAAACGAGGTCCCTGGGCTCAATCGGCGTAGTTGGACGTTCAAGCCGCCGGTGTTGTTGGGACGTGATCCCGATTCCAACCTGTGCATCAATCATCACTCGATCAGTCGCCAGCATTGTCAATTTACGCTCAACGGCGACGAGGGTTTGGTGATCAAAGACTTGGGGTCGACCAACGGAATCTACGTCGATGACAATCGAATCCAGCAACATGTCTTGATGCCGAACCAAGTGGTGCAAATTGGTGCGTTGGAATTAGAGATTCAATTTTCTTCCCCAGATGAACTCGCCGCGTCACAGCAGTATCCACGCGAAGGTAGCGTGGATCGGACACGTCCGCTGCCGGTGTACCAATTGGATGCTCCGGCAGATCCCAAGCCGTGGTGGCGCCGGGTGCTGGGGTGATTCCCCCTGTCGCGTCAGCGAAGGATGGAAATCGATCGACTCGCCTCGGCCTTTCGAAGTTGTGATTTGCTGGGAATAGCGACAAAAGCGCAACTTCAAAACCGACGCGTCAACCGATCGCACTTTGAATCCGCGTGACCAAGGGGCGAGTCGTTTCGGCCGGGCTGCACAATTGGTAGGTCGATGCGGCGAGGAAACGGTTTCGCCACGGCGGCGAAAGAACTCGGTAGTCCTCTAGTGCGGCTGAGCTGAACTTGTAATCGTGCGAATCGTTGCCCTTCAAAAATACCAAGCGTCGTGCATGATCGACGACATCTTGCGGATTGCCGCCGGCGGATAACAGTTGATACATCTGAAGCGACGCTTCTTTCCGGCTCTTGCCCATCGTCTCGAACACCTCGGCGACCGTGGGCGAATGGTTGGGGGGCTGCGTTGCTGCGAGTTCATCGATGTGAGTCTCGTTTAATGCACCACGCCCTGCTGCTGCATCGCGAAACATCGGTAAAAACGAGGCGTTTTGCAGCAGCAGCACTTTGCGTGTCTGCTCGTCCTTCGCTGCGGAAAACGCATGATGAATCGCGTTGCTGGTGGTGACGGAGTGAAGCGAGACGATCCCTCGCTGACGCATCAACAATTCCCCTGCCGCGGCAAACAAACCGTTCCAAATCGACTGGACGGCGATGTTTTTCTCAATTAGCTCCGCCACCAATTCGCTGGCTTCGATCGGTGAACAATCATGCAGCGTCCTCACCAGATCTCGCGTCGCTACATCATCGATTGTTCCACCCGCCAGCGACGCAGAGATATTTTGAGCGGCAATGTGATTGATCCGGCCCGGCCGATCGGCTTCTAAATCGCTCGTCGATGGATTGGGTTCGCCATTGTGATTGAGCATTGCGTATACAAGGCTTCGCATCACCGGTTCGGCATACTCCCATCCAATTGTTTGCAACGTTCGGAAGGCGTTCGACAGATAGATGACTTTATGTCCGATGCTGCGAAAGTCACGAGCGGCGTAGCCGCTGAGCACTTCAAAAACACGATTGGCGCCCGAGTGACGGACCAACGAAGTGATCGCGGCATCGGATGCCGATTCGTCCCAGCGGTCCAGCGCGGTGCGAAGCGTCTTTTCAGCTTGATTGGCTGCGGGCAATGCGGATTCGTCGACCGCCGGCAACGTCCAGTTCCCTTCTCGGACATCGCGTGCTTGTGAGCTTTTAAAGTTGTCGATGGCCCAGAAAATCGGCAACCATCGATCTTCGTCGGGGCCGCTGATGCTCGCCAAATGAGCTGAATTAACCACTAGCACAGCGTGGAATTTGAATCCCACCGAAGGGCGTGGTTCGACATTCCGCACGCCCGCTAGCAACAAGGCGGCGAGCAGTTCGCGATAGCTCAGGCCCGTTTTCACTCGCTTCGCGGTCGCTTCGATGATCGATTGTTGGGGCGTTTCTTCTAAAAACCTCACCAGTGGCTCAATGTCACTGGAAAAGCGTGCGATGCCACGGTCGATCGTGACATCTGCAGCCGAGAGGGGCCCCAAAGACTGCAGCAAGCCGCTGAGTCCTAAACCGGCCGCCGTGGAAGCTAAGAAAGTCCGCCGCTGTAACGCTGACATTTGATTCTCTCCGGTAAATGAGTCTTACCGTCGATTGTAACGAGTTCGCCAGCAAGTGACCCACAAATAATCACGTAGCGAAAGTCGCCTAGGCTTTTGGGCAAACACCGACTGCTGGAACGACACGGTTGTCTTTGGGGCGACGTTCAGAGGGAGGTGATGATTTCGTAGAGTTCTTCGGCAGAGGTCGCTCGACGAAGTTTGGCTCGCTTCGCGTCGGTGCCAACCAGCTTGGCGATCTGAGCTAAATTTCGTAGATGCTCATCGGGCTTGCCGGAGGGGCTGATCAGCATGAACACGATCTCGATTGTTGAATTCGTTAGCGGGCAGATGACTTCCGTTTTAGGGCGTCCAACGATGAGAACGGCTCGGTCCACTTCGTCTGTCCAGACATGTGGCAATGCAATTCCGTGCCCGAGCAAGCTGGTGTAGTCTTCCTCACGCTTCCACATTTCATCGAGAAGGCAGTCTGGCTGGACTCCCGGATTTGTGTTTTTTAGTTGGACCACCATCTCACGGTACAAATCAAATAGTTCGTGCTGATCCGACAGAATGACGTTGCTGGGCGACAGAGGAATGGTGCTGCGGGTGTCTTCAGGTGTCGCGTGATAGACCAGCCATGCACGGTCACCATTGCCGACGACGGAGGGACGTTTGGTCGTCACTCCGCGCCCGTTTGCCGTCATCAATACATTGCTGGGCGACGGAGTACCGTCGGCAGCGTGAACGATTTCCAACGGTATCGATTCACTACCGGATTGCATCCAGCGGTTCAGTGGGATTTGATCCCACACTTTTTCGCCGACTAACAAGTGTGCATTCTCCTCCGTTTCGTATCCAGATGGTTCCCAGCGGAACACGGAACCTTCAACGATCTCGGACCAACGGCGACACAGCATTCGATTGAGGTCGGGATTGGGGGTCAGTGCAATGAGGTTCCCGCAACTGTAAATTGGAGGATGAGTGTCGGGGGCCATCAGCATTGCATCTTCGCTGAGTGCGGTGTGCCCTTCTCGCATCGCAACGCGAACGTCTCTTGCGTTGGTGTCGATCACAACGACTGGAATGTCTTGAGCTTTCAGGAAGGACGCAACCTTACGACCAACGGGGTTGGCGCCAACAATAATCCAGCCCGAAGCGACCGGTCGCAGAACACCGAGTAAACCGCCGACCATACCGGCGGTCATCCCTTGCGCGAGTACCGTTCCCGCAATCACCGAATACGTGAACGTTTCCAAAAAGGTTGATTCCGGCTCACCGATCTGCTTTAGCTGAAGGGTGAACAACGAGGCCATTGACGCGGCGACGATGCCTCGCGGAGCAATCCAGCTAAGAAACAGCTTGTCCTTGACACCGAGCGTGCTGCCGTACATGGAAAAGAAGATGTTCAACGGCCGCACCAGCAGCATGATGCCCAGCACCACTGCGGCGATCTTCCATCCATAATCCAGGAATGCGGCGAGATCGAGGTTGGCGGCCAGCAGGATGAAGAGCAACCCGATTAGAAAGTCTTTGAGTTCCACTTTGTACGAAACGATACTGCGCAATTGCGGCGTTTTTCGACTACCGAGAACGAGACCGGCGACCGTCACGCTCAACAGGCCACTTTCAGAGATCACAAGATCGGCCAAACCGAAATTTAACATGGCCATCGAAAGCACAAAGATATTCGTGTGATCTTCTCGAATCCAGCCACGTCGCATCACCAGATCAAGCAGAAAGCCGAACACCATTCCGAACATGGCGCCGGCGAAGAATCGCATCAGGAATTCGGTGACGACAACTTGATGATTACCGTCGGTGCTAACATAGAACTCGTAGCACAGCAGCGCAATGAAGACTCCAATGGGATCAATCAGCACGCCTTCCCAGTGCAAGATGTGGTGAAGACGTTCGCGCACACGAATGCGGTGCAAGAGCGGTCCGATCACGGTAGGCCCCGTCACAATGACGAGACTCGCAGCAAGGAAACAGAACGCGGGATCAAATCGGAACAGCGTCCAAATCAGTAGCGTGCTTCCGATCCAGGTGACAAGAACCCCAATCGTGAGAACTCTACATATCTCTTTGCTCGCTGACCGGTAACCTTTCAGATCAAGAGTCAGCCCGCCTTCAAAAAGAATAATTGCAACCGCCAATGAGATGATCGTGCTGAGCCCACTTCCGAGGTCCGATGGGTTCACGATTCCAAGGACCTGAGGGCCCGCAATCACACCGCCGATGAGTAACACGACGATTGCTGAAACTTCTAAGAATCCAGCCACCGTGAACAGACAGACGCCCAAGGCGGCAGCGACCGTGAACGTCGTGAGGATTTCGTTAGAATGCATGTTGTGAGGCCTGATCCGTTATACGCTAATCCTGAACGCGAGGCCCCGTATGAATTTTGAACCGTCATTGGCCGCTGTTGGTCGGTAGCGGTTACTATCATTCAAGAAACGAGTTCTTGCTGGGATTCAATTGTAACCGAGTCGTCGACGAAAAAATCGATAACCCCCGTCTTGACGTCGTACATCGCACCGACGACCAGTAATTCCCCAACCTCGACTGCGCTGCGGATTGCGTGACTGCGATTAACAATTTCGCGAACCGAGCGTTGGACGTTCCTCTTGGCAATCCGATCAACACATTCATCCATTGCGTCTGGATGCATGGTCGCGACCCCCCGGCATTCATTGCCTTCCACCGATTCTTGAATCTCAGAAACGATCGCATGCAAGTGCGGACGACCGCTAGCATGCTGGGAATCGTTTCGTTGATCCAGGAAGTTTACCGACGAGGATATGGCACCGCAACGTGTGTGCCCCATTACGAGCACCAGCTTTGCACCGGCAACGGTAACCGCGTACTCGAGACTGCCCAATGAATTCGTGCCGATCACATTACCAGCCACACGCACACTGAAGATGTCGCAGATGCCGAGATCAAAGACCAGTTCGGTGGGAACACGCGAATCGATACAGCTTAGCACAGCGGCGAGCGGCGGCTGCCCACCGGCGGTCGTGTCAATGGGCCGACCGTAGCCACGTGAAATTCGACGATCCGTATGAAACCGCTTGTTGCCATCGGCGAGAATGTCGAGCACTTGTGCTGGGGTCAGGCTTTCTTGAAGTTCCCGGGTTGAGTAGTCTGCGAACTGAATTTCATCATGCAGATCGTACTGATCGCGGAAGCCCCGCAAACCGACACTCAATCCGCGAGCAGGACCGGTTTCCTCTTTGAATTCCCGAATCAAACTCAAAACATCAGGATCAATGTAGTCGGACTCCGATGCGTCTAGCAGCAATTTTGACCCCGGCTTTGCTTGATTGAAAATTGTGTCCAACGCTGCACGATTGAGAAAGCTGACTTGATTCGCTAGTTCTACATGCACCACGTCACCGTCAATGTGCGTCTCAACGATTCGGCGAATCGGACGGCGCAGATTGCTGTTTAGAATGAACAGGACACTGACGACCAGCCCGATCACGATTCCAATCAGCAGATCGCTATACACGATTGCGACAACCGTGATGATGAATGGCGCAAATTGATACCGCCCCTGTTTCCACATGTTGCGGAACAACTCGGGACTCGCCAACTTGAATCCGGTGTGAATCAAAATGGCTGCCAACGCCGCCAGCGGGACCATGTTCAGATAGACGGGAAACAGTCCAACGCAAACGAGCAACAAGACACCGTGAAGGATTGCAGACCGCTTTGAAACCGCGCCGGCGTTGATGTTGACCGAGCTGCGGACAACCACGGATGTCACCGGAATCCCGCCGATCAGTCCGGCGACCACGTTCGCTACACCTTGAGCCCATAATTCACGGCTGCCTGGAGAATTGCGGCGACGCGGGTCCAGTTTGTCCGAGGCTTCAAGATTAAGCAGCGATTCCAACGAAGCCACAATGGCAATGGTCACGCCAGCGACGTAGACCGCGGGGTTAGTCCACTGGGAAAAATCCGGGAACATAAAAAAACTGGCAAACTCCGAGAAACTATCGGCAATCGGAATCTGCACCAAATGACTCGTGCCAATCGACCATCCGCTGCTAGACCGCGAAAACAGCAGCTGTAATCCAACTCCAAATAGCACGACGACAAGCGGGGCTGGAATGCCCGAGTTTTTGAGCGGTTTCAAGCGGGCCCAAAGCACAAGCAGCGCAAGCGAAGCAAACCCGACAACGGCAGCTCCGAAATGTACCTCGCCTTGGAAGATCGTTGCGATTTCGGAGAATGTCGTTTCGTGGTCCGGCTGCGAAAACGACATTTCACCTTCGGGATCGGTGTCGTGGCCGAGTAAGTGGGGAAGCTGTTTAAGAATCAGGATCACTCCAATCGCTGCCAGAAGCCCCTTAATCACACTTGACGGAAAAAAGGCAGACAACGCTCCGGCTTTCGCGATCCCAAGCCCAATTTGAATTACTCCCCCGATAACAACCGCAAGCAACAGCGCATCAAATGCGCCAAGGTTCGCAATCTGTGCGGCAACCACAGCTGTCAGACCTGCCGCCGGCCCGCTGACGCTGGTATGCGAACCGCTCAGAGCACCCACCACGATTCCGCCAACGATGCCAGCTACGATTCCAGAGAACAGGGGTGCACCCGAGGCAAGTGCAATGCCAAGACACAACGGCAAGGCCACGAGAAAGACAACGAGAGATGCTGTAGAATCTCGAAAGATATTGTTTGCCAGTGATGTCGGGGCGTTTGTGTCATCTGTGTCATCCATGCATGATTCCATCGTGAGTCCAAGTTAGCGTCTGCGTCAATTGCTGTTACCAGCGGATTTACCGAGGTGGCTTTTAAGTTTGCGCCCACGGCGCAACGCAAAGGCTGTGCCGCGATGTTGGTTACTTCGCAAGACTCTCCGTTTGTCTGTTAGCGTATTGGAATTCCGTGGCTTTGCGTTCGGGGATCGCTTTTACCCGTGAATCAGAAGCAACCTAGGACTGACACCCGCTCTGGTCACTCCCCTCATTTCGAATCCCCGGTCAGCTTGTTCGACTGCCTCTTTAATGTCGTATCGCAAAACAACAGTCAGTCTCCGAGCGTTAGCCCACGGCTAACGGATTCGAACCGGACGCTAACGCATTGCAGCTGATTCGATCGACAGCCCACGGGTCCAACAGAAATTCAAGTTTTGAAAATAAGTCACTTTCCACAACCGGTGTTGAAATTTAGTCTCGGCGACTGAATTTCTTTCACGCCCTCTCAAAGGAGTTTTCGATGAGATTGCGAAGCAGGCTGAGCTTCATCCACGCTGTAACGGGGATGGCATTGCTCTGCCTTGGTTTTTCGGGGGCTTGGCACGTACTCCAGCTGCAGAAGCGTAACTCGGAGATTCTCAGCAATAACGTTGCGAGCATCCGTGCTGCGGAGGAATTGGAATTGATTGTTCGTGAAATGCGTCACGGACTTGACCGATACCTGCTGACGAAAGACCGAGAGTATTTGCTGCTTGCGATACAGAATCAAGACGCCGCCAACGAATGGATCAACAGAGCGGACGGCTTGTCGGGAGGCGACGACGAGAAGGCACTGGTGGCCGTCATTCGCAGCGGCATCGACAAATACTTTGCCCAACTGCACCAACTGGTCGATGACCCCGACACGCAGATTTCTTCAGAACGAGTCGAGGCATTGGAGGAAGAAACACTGTCGAAACAAGTCTTGGTTGCCTCACGCCGGTATCTCAATTTGAACGAAAGTGAACTTGAAGAGAGTAGTTTGCGAAGCGGATCGATGGCATTGAAACTGTCGTTGGCCATGGCATTGCTCGGAGCCTGTGGTGCCGCCGTCGGACTGGTGGCTGGTTACGGCGTGGCCCGCTCGATCAGTCGTTCAATGTACTTACTTTCGGTGCCTATTCGCGACGTTGCGGGAAAATTAGATACGGTGGTGGGGCCAGTTGAAGTATCCGCCGACCCCAGCCTGCAAGATTTACAGCAGGTGCTTGAGACGGTGTCCACACGAGTCGGCAGCGTGGTGGAGCAACTTCAGAATAGGCACAAGGAAGTGATCCGCGCCGACCAACTCGCTGCTCTCGGGCGACTCGGTGCAGGGTTGGCGCACGAACTTCGCAATCCGCTGATGTGCATGAAAACACTCGTTCAATCGGCGCGTCACAATAAGTCAAACCTTGACGCAGACGATCTAGCGGTTTTGGATGATGAAATAACTCGCGTCGATAAGCTGCTGCAAACGTTTCTTGATTTTGCCAAGCCATCCTCACTTGTTTCGAAGCCGGTTGATCTTCGAGAGATTGTTCAGCAAACATTCGCTCTCGTCACGAGCCGAGCCGAAACACGAGGGATTGAGGTGACCCGCTTGATGCCAGAGGATGCGATGTCAGATGATGCGATGACGGTTCAGGGCGATGCAACGCAGTTGCGGCAAGTGCTCTTGAATCTAATTCTCAACGCTTTCGACTTCATTCCCAACGGTGGAAAAGTGGATGTGACGGTCGCCGCCGAACATGACGTGTCGTCTGAAAAGTCGATAAGTGGTGCAAGTTCGAGGTGGGTTCGCTTGAGTGTCGCGGACAACGGTTGCTCACTGCCTGAGGAGTCGGAGCGAATCTTCGAGCCTTTCTTCAGCACCAAAGAACTCGGACTCGGTCTTGGACTGCCCATTTCTCGGAAAATTATCGGCGATCATGGCGGCACCCTTGAAGCGAGAAATCGTGACGAGGGCGGGGTAATCGTCACAGCAAGATTGCCTGTCTTGCACAGCACGCAACAACTCGACCGGTAAATAAAACGAACGCCGAATGAAACCGCGTTTGATTCCCGCCATCCCAACATGGTCACTCGCACACTCGCTCTCGTTGCCAGACATCCAAGGTGGAATACTCATCGCCAGTCGGTTGGCACGGCTTTGGCAAAGTTACAACGAACCTTCTCGGCCGATGTCAGCGTTCTTACCAAAGACTTGAAGGGGACGGTTCGCGAAGGCAGAACCGGCAAGGATCGCGCTTACTCCGTTTTCGGCGAGGTTCTGAATTTACTAACCCAAGGTTTCAGGCAACCTTCCCGCGCGGAACGAAACTCTTGGCGAGTTTCGCTACGGCTAGTTTCGTTATGGGCATGCCTCGCACTATGCGGCGCGTTGCTTTTGATTGGCTTGGTGCAAGCGTTGCTGCAATGCGTCGATGGTTCGCTGCGTTGCTCCTTGATGCTCGGCGATCACGCGGCGAGCGGCTCGGCCTAGTGCATCGGCGCTGGGGATGTCGGTTAGACACCGCTCGACAAACTGCTGCAATTGGGGGGCGTCCGCGACGCGAACGGCGCCTCCGGCCTCGATCAATTGGTTGGCGATCTCTTTAAAATTTTTGGTGTCGGGGCCAAAGGAAACCGCGCTGCCATAGGCGCCGGGTTCGAGCATGTTTTGGCCACCGCGACTTCCAAAGCTGCCGCCCACGGTGGCAATCTGGCTGACGCCCCACCAATGCCGGAGCTCGCCAATGGTATCGACAAGGATCACGGTATCGGCATCCCAACTCGTTTCATGCAGCGACCGGTCGACCGAACGCCGATGAACGTTCAATCCTGCGTTGGAAACCAAATTCGCCACGGCATCAAATCGTTCGACGTGACGCGGTACCAGCACCAACCGCAACTCGGGGTGCTCGGAAACCAACGACTTGTAAATCTTGATCGCCATGGTTTCTTCGCCCGGCTGGGTACTGCCAACCACCCAAACTCGGTTCCATGGATCGATGCCTGCCCACTGGATGCGGGATTGAACATCGACGGTTTCGCGATTGCTCGGCGCGTTGTCGAACTTGATCGATCCAGTTGTCTCGATTCGGTCGGCCGCCGTTCCACAGGCGACGAAACGCTGTACCGTTTGTTCGTTTTGAGCGCCAACCCAAGCGAGCCTCGCAAACGTCGCCTTGGTTAAAAAGGCAAAACGCTGGTATCCCGCTGCACTTCGCTGGCTCAGCCGGGCATTGGCGACCATCACCGGAGAACCTAGATTCGTCGCGATGCGAATCAAATTCGGCCACAGCTCGAGCTCGGCCAGCACCAGCATGTCGGGCGACAAGTTTCGCAGCGTTCGCTTGACCGCCCAGCTAAAGTCCAGTGGACAAAAGAAAACGCGGTTCGCGCCGTATAACTTCACCGCTAAATCGTAACCGGTGTCGGTCGACGTGCTGACGACAACTTGATGTTCGGGATGCGTTGTTTTTAAACGTTTGACCAGTCCGCTGATCAGATTGACTTCGCCAACGCTGACTGCGTGCAGCCAAATCGCAGGCTTGCCCGCCGTCAACGACGCCGCGTGCGACTTCGAGATGCCCCACAGTTTTTCGCGGACGCCGCGGCGATACCGCCCGTGCCGGATCATGCGATACATGACCACGGGCGAAAGCAAAAATAAGGCGGTGGCGTAGAGCAGGTTGGCGAACATCGGAATCCTTTCCGAATGGACAAGAAACTAGCGACTCAGAAAAAAACTAGACCACCGGGCCGCTCTTTCGCATGCAGCACGATTTGTACTTTTTGCCACTGCCGCACGGGCAGGGATCGTTACGACCAACGCGAGGCTCGGCGTGACGCACCGGATCGGGGCGTGATTCGTTGTCCTGGTTGCTCGATTCGGCAGCTCGCTGAGCCGGCGACTCGAGCTCCTGGCGTGGCGCACTAGCCGCATTAGGATCGTTGCGGCTGGTGGTTGCTTCCACCCACGTGCTGCGGATGAATTCTTCGTTGAACGATTCCATGCGGAAGATCAAATCGGTAACCCGCTCGCCAATCGATTCCCACATCGCGTCAAACAAACGCATGCCTTCGCGTTTGTATTCGACTTTGGGGTCGAGCTGAGCGTAGCCTTTCAAGCCCACGCTGCTGCGCAAATGGTCCATGGTCAACAAGTGATTCTTCCAAGCTTCATCGACGATGCTCAGCAAAATCTGGCGTTCCATCCGTCGCATTTCGGGATAGAAACGATCGTCGACGGCACCATCCACTGCCAACGACAATTCGTGGCGGTTCATTCGCAACAAGTCTTCTTTGATCGCACGGTAGTTGAACTCTTCCTTCAACCAGTCGGCAAACTGCTCGAGACTGCCGTTTTTGCCCGAGGCGACAGCCGCTGTGGTGTCTTTTCCTGCATTGCCGAACAACTCGTTCAGCTTGCGCTGCGCGACTTCGTTTTTCTCTTTCGCAGCCCCGCCCGCCTTGCGACTGAACTCGACGAGCTGAGCCTTCAAATCGTCTCGATTCAAACGCACTTCGTCGGGAGTCAGTTGGGCACCAAAGCGGTGTTGCACCCAATCGACCAACCCTTCGCGGTCGAGCGAAATTTGGGCACCCTGTTTTTCGGTGAAGCGAGAAATGCCGGCGATGACGGGGTATTCCGACTCTTTCTGCGTGTAAGCTTCTTCGGCTCGCTTGTAGAGCGATTCGCTGACC
This sequence comes from Novipirellula sp., assembly GCF_041583735.1. Taxonomy (NCBI): domain Bacteria; kingdom Pseudomonadati; phylum Planctomycetota; class Planctomycetia; order Pirellulales; family Pirellulaceae; genus Novipirellula; species Novipirellula sp. Next base: position 13,060 of record NZ_JBFHFD010000028.1, on the reverse strand, counting down.
TTTCGCAGATCTTCGACATCACGGAATTCGTCCGGAGTCGTTTCGATTCCGAATTTGTGACGCATCCACCCACACATCGTTCGTAGACCAAAGTCGGCGTCGAGAAACGGTTCTCCCTCGGTCAAATCGACCGTGCCGATTCGCTCGTGAGCCTTTTGAATCAATTCGTCGGTCAGTTCGTCGCGATCCAACTTCTTCAATTGGTGTTCTTGGTAATTTGTGCCAAGCCGGGTGTTGGCCCAGTTTGTCATCGCCTTCCAATTCCACTCGTCTTCCATCGATTGCGGAAGATTTTCTTCGATGATCTCGTGCACGGTGACTTCCGCAGCACGTTCGGCTTGATCCACTGCGTAGACCTTGGCCATCTCGAAATCCATGTTCTGGAAATCGCGTGATTCGAGTTGGCAATCGAGTTGGCTGCCGGCATAGGCAGCGAACGTATCGACACCGTAGTTGGGATCCAAGAACGTGTTGACGAACTTTTCGATTTGAGCCCGAATCAATTCCAAGATCATGTTGCGAGAACTATGACCGTCCAACAAGTTTTGGCGATAGCGATAGACTCGCTTACGTTGCTCGTCCATCACTTCGTCATAATCGAGCAAGCTCTTACGGATTTCGTAGTTGCGTTCTTCGACCTTCTTCTGGGCCGATGCGATCCGCCGAGTCACCATCGAATGTTCGATCGCTTCGCCTTCTTTCATTCCCAAGCGTTCCATCATGCTCTTGACGAAATCGCCAGCAAAGATCCGCATCAAGTCGTCTTCTAGCGACAAGAAGAAGCGGCTCGAACCGGGGTCGCCTTGACGACCACAACGACCGCGAAGCTGCAAGTCGATTCGGCGTGATTCATGACGTTCGGTACCGAGCACGTACAAACCGCCAAGATCGCGAACCACGTCACCTTCTTCGCTCATCTTTTCGCGAGCGTCGATCTCTTCGACCAAGGCGTTCCATTCGTCGTCCGGCACTTCCAAACGGGTTGGGTATTTGTGTTGTAATTGTGCCCACGCCATCGTTTCCGGGTTACCACCGAGCACAATGTCGGTACCACGACCCGCCATGTTCGTCGCAATCGTGACCGCGTTGATTCGACCTGCTTGCGAAACGATGTCGGCTTCGCGACCGTGGTTCTTCGCGTTCAAAACGTCGTGCTTGATGCCGCGACGCTCGAGCAATTCGGAAAGACGCTCGCTCTTTTCGATACTGACCGTTCCGATCAAAACCGGCCGTCCGCTGCGTTCGATCGATTCGATCTTGCTCATCTCGTAGGTTTCGGGATCCTTTTCTCCCTTGGCAATGATCACGACTTCGTTTTCGTCGCTCTTTTGGATCTTCCCCCAAACTTCGTTGCCATCTTTCAGATTGATGACATCCCATTTGTGTGCCCGTTCGACTTCGTCGGCGAGCGCTTTGAATTTGTCTTTCTCGGTTAGATAGATCAAATCGAGATGTTCGATCCGCTTCATCTCCCGGTTCGTCGGAATCGCAACAACATCGAGCCCGTAGATCTTCATGAACTCGGTCGCTTCGGTCATTGCCGTTCCAGTCATCCCGGAAAGCTTCTTGTACATCTTGAAGATGTTTTGCAGCGACGCGGTGGCGAACGTTTGTGTTTCTTGCTTGATCGGCACACCTTCTTTGGCCTCGACCGCTTGATGCAGTCCGTCGCTCCATTGGCGACCTTCCATCAGACGTCCGGTGAATTCGTCAACGATGACAATTTGGCGATCTTTGACGACGTAGTTGACGTCCAATTTATACAGGTAGTGAGCTTTCAGTGAGTTGTCGATTAAGTGCGGCCATTCCATATTGCCCGCAGTATAGAAACTCTCGACTCCCGCCAATTTTTCAGCCTCACGAACCCCTTCGTCGGTCAAGGTGACGTTGTGCTGTTTTTCATCGACGGTGAAGTGCACTTCTTTCTTCAATTGCCGCGCGACACGGTCCGCATCGGCGTAACGACCGAGATCCAAATCGGCGGGGCCGCTGATGATCAGCGGGGTCCGGGCTTCATCGATCAGAATATTGTCCACTTCGTCAATGATCGCGTAGTTCAACGGTCCTTGGCATTGCTGAGCTTCCTTGGGATAACGATCGTCACCCTTGGCGGCCGGACGCATGTTGTCACGAAGGTAGTCAAATCCGAACTCGTTGTTCGTTCCGTAAGTGATGTCACAGGCGTAAGCAGCTTGTTTTTCGGCGGTCGACATGCCCGATTGGATCGCGTTGACCGTCAATCCCAAGTTCATGTACAGCGGTGCCATCCACTCCATGTCACGACGGGCCAAGTAATCGTTGACCGTGATCACGTGAACGCCTTTGCCTTCGATTGCGTTCAGGTACGCTGGCAACGTCGCCACCAACGTCTTACCTTCCCCGGTCACCATTTCGGCAATGTTGCCGTTATGCAGCACCATCCCGCCGATCAGCTGGACGTCGTAATGACGCATGCTCAGGAATCGCTTGCCCCCCTCGCGACAAACCGCGAAGGCTTCTTCGAGAATATCGTCGAGCGTTTCGCCATCGCGGAGCCGCTTGCGAAAGTTTTCGGTTTGTTGGCGGAGCTCTTCGTCGCTCATCGCCTCGTATTTGGGTTCCAATTCGCCGATGGCCTCCGCCCGTTGGCGAAGTTTTGCGACATGGCGAGCATTCGCTGAACCGAAAACCGAGGTGATACTGCGTTCCACAGCACCGAAAGCGCCACCGAAGATAACGCCGCAAATATCAAAAAGTCGTTCGAAGAAAGACATATTTTTCGTCGGGGTAAGGTCGTATGCGATTCGGGGGAACCGCAGTATCTGGATGAACACGTCTCAAACACACAGGCTTAAAATGCCCACCACGAGAGCAGAACCCTGTGTACGTTTGATCCGTCGTCGCGAGCGTCAATATGACACTTTTGCAGGTCAACATGAAGGTTGTGGCAAATCCAGGACCGAGCCGGAAGCCTCCATGCAATCATCGCGGCGCACGTTACAAAAACGCGTACCTAAATGCCTTTACATCCGCAAGTTACGAGTTTAGTGAAGATGGGTCAACTGCGATTGTTTTTTCTGTGGGCAGTTCGTTTTGGGCCGACATCGCTCGAATCGCCAAAACGATGCCAAAAACGACAATTCCATAGATCGATAGCACGACATTCATCAGGACCCCTTGGATTAGGGTCGTCAATAAAACAGGAAAAAATGGCTCGCCAAACGCCGAGAGATCGTTGGCCGCTCCGCTCGGCTCGAACTGGAATCCCGTCAACTTCTCAACCAACGTTGTCGAGGCGACTCCACAAATGATATCAAGCATTCCGCCGATCGGCACAGCGACCGAGATCAAAACTCGCGTTCCATAGGTGATCCCTAGAGTCCATCTTACCGACTTTTTGTGTCGCCACAAAAAGCTCGCCGTTCGCCAATCCAACCAGGTATAGAACACACAAAAGAGCACGATTCCGGTCACCATCGCGGCGATTTGCTTGTTGTTGGTGACAGCCATTCCCAGCAGAAAGCTTGGGATCGCACTCAAAACGCAGACAAATGTCCACCGAATCGCGATCCGCCAAACAGGAAGCGGTTGGCGGAGTTCCGCTAGCAAGTCGCCATTGGAAGGATGATGGACCTCATCCGCATCCTGCTCGACCACTTCGGCCGGAGCGTAGGGATTCAGGCGGGGCGCGTGGTCCGTCATGAAATTTCGATCCAAAAGTGCAGGTCCAAATCGATTTTCAGCCAAGTTGAATCGGCTCAGGCAGAATCGGCTCAGGCAAAGGAAGCTGAATTCCTCATCCTCCCCCCTGAGCGAGGCTAGCACACTTCGCCTCAACAGCAAAACTGCAAGGTCTCTATTGATGCACAGTCTAGCGAGTTTTTCGCTGCGGTCGGAAAATCATTCGACGCCGCGCCGGTCAGCTCCTAGGATAACAACCAATCGAGCGATTGATTCTTGATGCACTCCGGCGATGGATGTGTCGAGCGCGTCGTAACCTCCTCGATGCGTCCGTGTCGTAACTCCGACTCCTCTTTGACGTCTAATCTATGTCCATGAGCGATTTTCAAACCCAACACGTCTTGGCGTTTCACGACTTTTCAAAATCGATGTTCAAGCAAGTTCTCACTTGCTTGATTGCGGCAGCCAGCGTGCTTTGTCTGATGCCCCAGGTTTCGTTTGCGCAAGGAAGCGGACTAGGAGGTTTCGGCACCTTAGGGGGTGTTGAGCCCGGAGGCCGCTATCCATCACAGGAGTATTACATTGCACTGGAGATGTATCGCAGTGGGGATCTCGAAAACGCGGTGGACGCGTTCGAGGCGGCACTTCGTCGCACCCGACGCGACATCAACGGACGCTGGATCGATTCGATTCCGGTGTACGCGATGTTGGCGGAGTGTTATTGGCAGATCGGCAGTGTGCCGCAAGCTCGCGAGAACATCGATGCAGCGATGCAGGTGGCGATTCGCTATCGTGGTTGGCTGAATAAAGTCGATTGGCGGTCTGCGGTCCGCGAGGGGGTGCAAATGTCGCCACCGACGGGAGTCTGGCCAGCCGCATTGGCGATTAAACGCGTGCCGACGTCCGACCGGATCATGTTCCAATCGGGGCAACCCCTCACCGAGCAAACGTTGATCCAAGGGGGAGTGGTCGAAGAACCCAATCTGCGCGCGATGGACATCATCGAGATCATGCGTGGTTTGGCGATCGCGTCGTACCGTCGACGAATCATTCTGGGGCCATTGTCCGAACAGGATAATTTTGTCAACGAGTTGGCCGAGTCCACCAATGTCGGCGGGCTTCCGCAACCGGTGGCGCAAACGATGAGCGGGGCACTGCATGCGGCGGCTCGCTTTGCGGCGCATGACGACAAGCGTGCGTTTCCCGAAGCTTCGAAGTCCGCGTTATCAAGTGGCGGAGCTCATCCCTTGTCGGCGATTGCGTTGCTGGTTCAAGCATCGGTGCTGGCCGAATCCGACAACGCCGAAGGATCACTTGCCGCGGCGCTAGCGTGCGTAAACGTGGCTGCGGCGCTCGAGCAACCCGAACTGATTGGCGAAGCGATGCAGCTCGCCGCCGGAGTGGCCAGTGAAAAAGAGGCAAACGTCGTCCGCACGGCCGCCGATACGGCCGCCAATGCGATGGTTCGAAAGTCACGACTCGCCGCAGTGCACTGTTTTGTCGCCTCGGCCGATGCCGCGATTAAGTCACGCGACTACGCTGCCGCGACCCTTTCGATTGGACATGCAAAATCGTTGTCGGACCGTCGCGATGTGCTGCAACCGCGGATCGATGCCTACGGAGCCTACGTCGCCGCGAAACTTGCGGCGGGACGCGGAGAGGCGTTTGGGATGAAATCGACCAGCGTTGTGGACAACGCCTATGGATCGATGCGGACCTTCGCCCAACAACATCGGGTCCGAAATCGAACGCTTGTTTCGATGCCTAGCACCTATCAATTCGCACTGCTTAGCCAGTCACTCGGAACCCGAATCGGAGGATCCACGAGCGACGCGGTTCTTGATTATTACACCAGTGATCCTCCGCCGGCGCTATGGCGCCGCGATCCCGTTGACGCGATGACATTTTTGACGATCGATCGATCGGCTGCGCTTGCCATGCGACTGGCGATTGCTGCGGAACAGACCGACGGCGATAAAGTTTTGGTCCGCACCGACACGCTGCTGGCGGAACGTTTTTCGCAAACGTTGCCCTTGGCAGGGCGTGTGGCGCATGTGCGTGGGCTGGCCAGTGCCGAGGATCAAACGCTCAGCGATGATCAGCGAAACTTTCGCAACCAAGGCCCCGCGGAATTTAAACAGCTTCGTCAGATGGTGCTCGACAATGCCAAATTGACGCCGGCAACTGTCAACGATTCGCTGGTCGAAAAACTGGGGCAACAACAAGAATCGCTGGCCACCTTGATCGCGTTTTCACGAGGTTCGTTGCCTCGTTTGGCCCCGCCTCGCGTCGATGAAAAAGCGCCAATTCAAGGGCTGCCCAAACGAACGGCGCTCGTGACGTTTGCGTTTTCGGGCAATCGCTTGTACACAACGTTCTCGTTGAACGGGAAAACGCAGGTGTGGACCAACAACAATACGTCAAGGCTGCCCGCGATGGTTGGATCGGTATTGCGATCGATCGGTGTGGGAAAGACGCGTGGTTCGCGTTTGCCCGAAGACAACGCGTGGCGAAAAGACGCTGCGGCACTGTTGGAATTCTTGTTTCCCGAGGCAAGCAGTTTCGCCGGTACCGACATTGATGATTTGGTGATCGTGCCCGATGGACCGCTGTGGTACCTGCCATTTGACATTCTGCCGATTGACGGCGAGGATGCTGAATTCCTGGGCGACAAGATTAGTATCCGCTACGCCGCGACGCCTGGATTGGCACTACGGCCCGCACCAATTCGTCAAAAGAATAAGGCGGTGGGAATTGCGGCAAGTCGTTTCTTCGCTCCGCGTGATCTGGAAATTAACACCGCGATCACCCAGTCGATCGTCGATGCCGCAGCGGGATCGATCTTGTTGCCTGTCGCCGAGATGCCTCCCACCACGATGCTTGGCATTGTCTTGGACAGCTTGATCGTGGCGGCCCCAAGCGTGATGGACACGAGCAACCCGTTTGCCATGAGCGTGTTGCCCTACGAGGCAGGAAAACCCAATGCTGCGCTCGGAGCATGGTTGCAATTTCCATCGCAAGTGCCCACGACGATTGCGATGGCAGGCTTTCGCTCGCAGGCCGAATCGCCGCGACTTGGGGATGGACGCGAGTTGTTTATGACTTTGTGTGCGCTTCATGTCGCGGGAGTGGACGATGTCTTGATAAGCCGCTGGGCCGTGGGCGGAGAATCCAGTGCGATTGTGCTTCGCGAATTTTCTCAAGAGCTGCCGTTCTCGGGGATGGTTGACGCCTGGAGGAGGGCGCGGATGGTCTTGCGACGCACCGATCTCGATCCGTTGACCGAGCCGCTGTTGGCGCATGCCGACAAGGACCTTGAAAACGTCACCGGCGAAGAGCCACTGTTCTGGTCCGGCTATCTGTTGTCGTCCCCGATCGATCCCAGCGCCGCAGCGAAGCAATAGCGAAAGCTGGAATCAATGTAGCGGAACTCGCCAAGAGTTCCGGCCGCTGCGACGGAGATTGCGTGATTTTTGATTTCTTCGAAGATGTTTTTGAAACGCGTTTCACCTCCCCTCTGGGGGAAAAACTGCTGTAGTTTGTGTCTTGGCGACACCGTATTGTCACCTCTCCCAAGCTGACGCTCGGGAGAGGTGACTTGCGTCTGTCAGCCGATCGCGGCCTGCGAGAACACCCGGGCAGGCGTCCAAAACAACCAATTCAGCAGAGACCCGGGCCAGCACTTCGCTCGCAAGCTCGCGACGTATTGCCGGGGCGATGCAAATGACTAGAGCTTCGGCCTGCCACTACTTTTGCAAGTTTTAAACTCGACGTTCCCTGCGAAAATACGCCCAACAAACGCTACTATTGCGGAGCAAAAGGCGACTTTCACTCCGCCAATTCGGGGAACACTTCGGCGTCGAGTTCCATGCGGCTGATGATCGAACGCAAACGGAGCTGAAAATCGCTTTTAAAGTTCGCGACCTGTTGTTCCGTCAAATCGGTCTTCTCGGCCACCGCCTTGTTCGACAATCCGACCACGTACAGCAACTCGATCGCTTTTAGCTTGGACCAGCTGTCACCTTGTTTCCACCGCTCGATCTGCTCGGCGATCGCATCACGAATGGCCGCTTGTTCGATCTGCTTTCGCTCACCACTGCGGGCAATCGAGCTGGCGACACGTTCGCCACCGGTAAAGTCGATGTCGACCCCGTCGCCTGATCCACGGCGATGCAATTGCAACGCCGGTCGTCGCCCCTCACGCCGCAAGTGATCGGTCAATTTGTAAGCGCAAATTGAAAACAGATAACTTTCCAGCCGTTTGGATCCGTCATAGTTCGGCAGACTGATCAAGAATCCCACAAAGGCCTCTTGAACAATATCTTCGCTCGCCGCTCGATCACGAATCCGGCTGTGGGTGTACGCCAACAACCGGCCTTCGTAACGATCGATCAACGCCTGCCACGCATCAGAATCGCCATCGCGAATCCGAGCGACCAAGTGAGTATCAATTTCGCTGGGTTCTGACATCGTCATGGGTTACCTACTGAACCACAATGGGCAAGCTCTCGCTGTGGCTGTTGAATTCGGGAGCATACATGCACTCGATGTTCGCAAATCCAGTCTGGTACTCGCCTTTCAGTTGGACTCGTGTGCTGTACTCGAAAACATACGTTCCCTTTGGCAAGTAGTCGATAAAGAAATGCGTTGCCGTGTCACGAGTCGATTCGTAATATCCCAGTCCATCTTGGTACTTGTACTGAGATAAAACATTCACCGGTTCGGTACCGCTGCCGCGATAATCCTTCATATGAGCATACTCCATATCACGGTCGGTCCGCAAAACGATTCGCACGACCAATTCGTCACCCACCGATACCGGTCCATCCACAGCGACCAACGTCGGTCCTTTGCCAGTATTCTTTTTGACAAACAGCTTCTTTTCCAGAGTTAAAGGCGTACCTTCGTGCGGCGTCACCTTGCTGATGTCTTCCAGGTATTGCCAGTGCAAACTGCCCCAAGCCACGCCCTCGTCTACTTTACGCATCGTGACGTTGCCAAGTTCTGGCTTGACTTCGCCGGCAGCGAAACGGACTTCGTAGAACCCGGTTCCCGCTTCGACATTTTCAGGCTCGATCAATTTCTCGCCAAGCTCGACTTGGACCAATTCATCGGACGCCAACAGATCGCTACCTCGCAGCAGCAATGCGTAAATCGCGTCCGCAGTCGCCTTGGTCGTCTTCCAATCCTGAGTTTGTTTCTGCTTCAGCAGCCAAACCTTGCACGCTTCGACCGCTTCGCGATCATTCATCACCTCGTCAAAGCCCTCGATCATCATCGCTTGGGTTTCGATCGGGGCACGGTACCACCAGTATGACAATTCGGTCTCTCGCCAGAACATGCCAAGCTCTTCATCGGTGACTGATCGCTCTTTGATCGATGCCATGATGCCTTGGGCAGCTTCGGCTTCACCAAATCGCTTCAGTGCCACTGCCATGTGGGCTTGCGATTGCCGAACCGCCAATTTTAACCAATGCGTTTTGGCTTGGTTGACCCAGTAATTGACCGCTTCGCGATGTTCAGGTGCAACCGCCTGGTCTTGCAAGAAGAAACTTCGGCCATACAAGTACAACGCAATCGTTGTCGACAGGTGATTCTTGTCGCGATTCTCTGGTTTGATGTCCTCGTATTGCTTGGTCACCCAGCCATCGAGTCGCGCCAGCGATCGGATCGCGGGTTCAGCATCGATCGGGACGCCTAAGTGACGCATCCGTCCAAAACCGGTCGTGATGTACAACGTGATAAAGTCGTTGCCGCGTCCCCCGGGGAACCAAGGCCACGAGCCATCCTCGAGTTGCATCTCGGTCAACTTGAACAAGTTCCGCTTGGTCTCGTCTTGCAAGCGATTGGTGTCAAACAAGATGCCGACGTTGCGTCGTGCTTGGCTTTCGCTTTCCGCTTGGCGAACCCAAGGAGTTTCTTCGAGCATCACCGTTTTCAGTTCTTGGTTCTTCTCCAGCGGACTATCCAGTGCCGGAGTCCCTCGCCACTGATCAAACACTCGCTCGATCTTGGGATCGCTGTTTGCGATGTGCTGGGCCAACGTGTTGGCGTACAACCGGTTGAAAACCTGCTCGCTGCACTCGTAGGGATATTCCATCAAATACGGAAGTGCCATCACGGCGTACCACGACGGGTTCGACGCGACTTGCAGCGTCAACGATTGATGCTGCAGCGTGTCGGAGTTACCTGATTGGAGCAGTTTCTCAAAGTCAAATTGCTTCACCTGCTTGCCTCGGATCGGCAACGGAATGGATTCCTTCACTAACACGCGGCGTGACAGGACCGGCAAATAGCCTTCTTCGCCATCGGAAAGTTTTCCCGTAGAGCCAACGGCCTTGTAGGTCAAAAATCCGATTCCGTCGGGTACTTTGATCTTCCACGACAACGATTCGGATTGGCCGGCGGGGATCGTGAACGATTGATCGACCGTAGCGTTGTCGAGTTGAGCATCGACGCTTTTGCTGGTTTTTGCATCGGCAAACGACAAGCGAACTTGTCCGGTTTGCTGCGTCGGTGATTGGTTGCTGACTTTGACCGTAAATTCGATCAAGTCCCCTTCGCGAACGAAGCGTGGCGGATTCGGCTGGACCATCAAGTCTTTCGCCGTCACGGTCTTGCCGGTCAAAAAGCCGCTACGCAGTTTTTGGTCATGGGCAAAACCGAGGAATTTCCACTCGGTCAGTGCTTCGGGCATCGTGAATTCCATCCGCACCGTACCATCGTTCCCGGCTAGCAGATGAGGAAAGAAGAAGGCGGTTTCGTTCAGGTTTTTGCGCGCTGAAACACTCTCCAAATCGACATTCGCAGCTCCCTTGTCATCGCCGCCATCCTGCGGGTCGGCCTGTCGCTCCGCTCCGTCCATCGCGGCATCAGCCTGCATCATCATCTTCGCTCCTACGCCTTCGGCTTCGCCCATCATCATTCCGGCATCCATTGCCGCCGCCATCGGTGCTGCGGGAGCAAACGCATCCAAACTCTCCGTCCTCATCCGCGATCGCATTGCACCCTTCATTTGATTTCGGAATTGGTATCCCCACAAATTCTGCACGATCATCGACGGGTAATGACGATAGGTCAAATTTCCGTTGCGTTGATCGTGACGCCAGCCGTGCCAGATTTGACGCAGCGATTCAGCCGAATTTTCGAATTGGGAGTGCATCCGCGAGTGATCTTGATAGAAGACGTTAAAACGCTGCATCCATGTGTGCGGCTGGAACGCGTCCAAAGAAGCGTCATACAGCGTCGCCACCATCTCGGCCGCAGCACGCTCGGCGTCGGGGCCTTTGATAATCGCGGTCCAAGTCTCTTTGGCAGCAGGATCCAATTTCGAGACGAAATGCTCCCACTGGATATCGAGTTCCTTGTTCGTCCAAGGCACTTCGACTCGTTCGGCGTTGAAGTAGGCTCGGTTTTCGCGAACCATCGTCGTTCGCACGACAAAGCCGCCTCGCATCGACTCGTTGACCGGTTGTTCAATCAAAACTTGAGTCGAGTTTGCTGGCGTCCAATAGCTCTTTAGCAGTTTGCCGCGATGTTCAATTTCGATGAACGCACGGGCGGTCTCGTAACCGCTGCCCCAAATCGCTCGCATCGATTCACCTGGTTCGAGCGAACTCTTTTCTTGCAGGAAAAGATCGGGAATCTTGATTGCAAGCTTCTTGGCATTCGGATCAAGCACTTTGATCGGCAGCAGTGCGGTGACCTGTTTTCCGAACCGATCGCGTGTTTCCAGCTTGGCTCGGTAGGGGCCTGCCGATAGATCCAACGTGAGCTTGGCGTTGCCGCCACCATCGGTTTCAAATTCCTTTTTGGCAACCGGATCACTCAATTCCCAGGTGTTGATGTCCGACAAATCGGGGGCTGGTTTTGTGTCGCCGCCACGCAGCGGTTGATAGTGATGGCCGCCAAGCGAAGGACGAACGACTTTGCCTGGCTGTTTCAGCTGATAAACCGTCACCGTTCCTTTGGCCGATTGACCGTCACCGTCGAGCGTTTTTGTGCTGATCGAAATTTCAACCGGCTTATCACTGGTTTGCCAATCGTCGGCCGTCAGGGTGGCGGCAAGTGCGGTGTAGCCCACGCTAACCGAACGTTGATCCGACCGTGTTTCGCCGGTGGAATCGGTCACGTCGGCGTAGACCGTGAATTGAAACGTTGGTTCGCTCTCTTCGGGGACTGACAAATCAGGCTTGGCATCGAAGGTGATTTCAAACGATCCATCGGCACCACTACGGGTCGTACCATGAGCGATTTCTTGGTTGCCTTGCGGCCGAGGAGGGAACCCGAAGCGACGCCACGACCATGACCACCAAATCGGGTAGCGTACTTCGCGGACCACACGCCACGAGACCAATGCGTCATCGATCGCGGCTCCGGTGTAGGCGGTTGCGTTTGCCCGGATCGTAACGGGGCCGCCTAATTTTGCGGGTTCGCTCGGAGCGTTTAGTTTGACTTGGAATTTGGGACGTTTGTATTCTTCGACACGGAACTGAGTCTGGCCTCGTGCGACGCCGTCGACTCGCAATGACATTTGCCCCATCAAGCGGTCACGCGGTGCAGTCACGCTGCCGCTGAAGCTGCCGTAATCGTTGGTGCGATGCGTCAGCCGCTCGATTTCCTTGCCGTTGACGTCCGAAAACACCACAACGACTTGCTGGTTTGCCAACGTTTGGTAGTTGTTTCTCGTTTGGTTGACCGACAAACAAATGCCTTTGTAGCGAATCGTTTGTCCCGGGCGGTACAAAGTGCGATCGGTGAAAAACTGGGTCTGCTGGTGAGTGCGTTCGCGATCATTCGACTGGTAAACCGAGATACCATGGTTGGACGAGAGACGTTGCCCGCGATGTGACGCCAACAAGATCAGATTGCGTCCATTGGTGACTTTCGTCTTGAAAAATCCGTTGCCGTCGGTGAGGACCGTCAGCAATTCCACTCGCCGGTTCCCCTCATTCGCCCAGATTTTTACCGATGCGTCCTGTCGAGGTTCTCCGGTTTTTGCGTCCAACACAAAACCTTCGAGCGTTCCCTTGCCCTGCGCGGTTCGTAGCACCAAGGCCAATTCGCTGACCCAAACCTCGGCCATGCTGACTTGGTTGTCGTCGTGCGCGAAATCCTCGCGGTGGCTGGCATACAAGAAATACGATCCAGCCGCGATGTCCTCAGGCACCTTCACTTGTTCGACGCGTTCTTGATAGTCCTCGGTTTTTGGCAGATCCGCGGACCAACGTTTGACGATTTTTTGGTTCATCAAGGCGGATTGCTGAGCACGATTTAATTGCATCGGTTGGTAACGATCTGAATTCACGAATTCGTCGAAATCAAACGTCACAAGTCGAAAGTACACTTTTTCGACGTTGCGGTAGCGAACATCGACGGTCGGCCAGGGGGCGTTCCATAC
>NZ_JBFHFD010000027.1:0-31038 GCF_041583735.1 Novipirellula sp. | reverse complement strand
CGCAGCGGAACGTGCTGTCACCTCTCCCAACGCAGTTTGGGAGAGGTCGAGCAGAGCCCATAGCGATTGCTCGGGTGAGGGCTGGTGAACCTGCGTTTGCATCCGAGCCATTGTCGTTGATCGCTCCGCGATCATGACGCCCTTCCCGTAGTGGATCTTGCTAAAGATCCCGCAAGCAACAGTTCCCGACTGACGACAGGCTACAAGCCTACCCCACAATCAAAAGTCTTCGCGACTTTCGCTACACCTTGTTCTTTTATGTTTTTGCCATCCATTTTTTTGCCGCCGATTCGCTTGATCTAAAAAACCGCTAGCAACAGCAATATCTCGAAAACAGGCTGGCAGCCTGGGCTACACCCCAAAAGTTTTCGCGACTTTCGCTACACCAGTTCTTTATTTTCCTGTCACCCATCTTCCTGTAAACTCTTTACGATTGTCGTTGATCGCTCCGCGATCATGACGCCCTTCCCGTAGTGGATCTTGCTAAAGATCCCGCAAGCAACAGCCCCGACCGACGACAGGCTGGCAGCCTGGGCTACATTCAACCGTCTTCGCGACTTTCGCTACACCTTGTTCTTTTATGTTTTTGCCATCCACTTTTTTGCCGCCGATTCACTTGATCTAGAAAACCGCTAGCAACAGTTCCCAACTGACGACAGGCTGGAAGCCTATCCCACACAGAAGTCTTGACGACTTTCGCTACACCCGCGACTGAAGCGACTTCGTTCCTGCGTCGTAGCCTGCCTGGATGATCGGTTCAGGCGACGTGAAATCAAACCACGACAAATGCTGTACTTCGGGACGGATCACCACATCCGCCGCTTGCAGCGATTGCTGCCGGATCTGCTGTTCCGCCAACTCCTGGAACCTCAAAATCGCATCCAGCCCGGACCGACACTGCACGTTTCGATCCATCGCTCTGCCGACATCAACCGCAATGATGCTGCGAGCATCATGCGAAGGATGATCAAGTTCGTTGACCACACCGCAAGGGACCGCATCATAAACACCGATGTCACTAAGCAATTGATCTTCCCACGGTACCGCGGGAAAGATCCCCGGAATCGACATCGAGGCACGCACCGCCGTTCGCAGCGATCCCGACGACAACACAACTCGGCGACCCGTGACCAAGTCAACCGCCACCAAGTGAAGCGGCACCGGCAAGTCACGGATATCGACATCCGGGATCAACGGATCGATCACCGCGTCTAAAAAGTTAGCCGGCAATAGCGATGGCGATCGTACCACGCGAGCTAAGAATTGATGCGTCAAAATCCCTCTGACCAGACGCGTGCTCCAGCGGTTCGTTTCGCACCGTCCCGCAGAGCCTTGCGATGCACGCATGACTTTCGCCTGCAGACGGCGATAAGAAGGTGAGGTCAAAAATCGCAATGCCGAAGCCGTAGCCTCATCAATATTCCTCTCGTAGGAGCAGAGGCTGGCCATCAACGCTCCCATACTGACACCGATCAGACTCGAAACCGCAATCCCACTTTCTCCGATCGCTTTCATCGCACCGAGATGCGACAGTCCGCGTGCTCCGCCACCACCCAAAATCACGTCATAAACGCGTTTTGTTTCGCAGTTCGCACCTAGATTCTGATCCAGATGAACATCGGGAGTGAGTGTTTGCATGATGCGAGAGAATGATTTTCAAGTCAGTTCATAGGCAACCAAACGCAGCCATCATGTCGACAGCGCGTTTCATCCGAGCAACTCTAGGACGCAAAATTGCCAGGTGCAAAGTAAAAAGCGAAGCTTTGTAGCCGGCGGAGGAGGGAGAGGGAGAGACAGGGAGACACGGAGCTGGGAGTGAGGAGAATTTACACTCCTTTGCGGGAGGGGCGGCTGCGGAGAGCGGACGGGGAGGGCTGGTGACGCTGCGTTTGCAACCGAGCGATTGTCGCCCGACGACTCTGCTCGTCGGTTTCTCGCCATTGTCGTTGATCACTCCGCGATCGTCTCTGCAGGCTCGACCGCAGCCGAGTGGAGTTCCCGCGTGGAAAGGGGAAAGAGAGGGAGATGGCGAGTTTCCATCCTCCTTCGGCAACTTGCGAAGGCAATCCCAATATGCTTAGTAGCTCGAAATAAAGTCTGTTATTTGGAATTAGGAAAATCGAGCGACAACGTCAGTGCCATACTCTTCGTGGACGACATGGATTGCGTTGTATTGATCGATTCTACTGAGAACATAGCTAACATTTGTTTCTCGCTTCTATTTCCGCCGCTGTTATCGTCGTCCAAATCGTCCGCAAACGACAGTCGTTCGTTCGTTAGCGAACGCTTTTGAAAATCCCCCGAAGTATCGCATTGCGTGGCACAGACTGCATCACCGGATAAATCAACTCAATTATTACAAATTCCGACAAACAAAAACGACAATTATCTTCGGCAGCTACATTGCGTAGCCTATTTAACACTGTCGGTTTATTAATGGGTGCTCCAATAACACCCGGTCGCGTCGAGCATCGGAGTCGAAACATCATGGCAACTGCTACATTTCGAAGTCCCATTTCAGAGGAAAATACAACACCACAGCCTCCAATTCATTGTCTAGAACACACAGACGCTTGGACAAACAATTGGGCTCCTTTGATTGAGCAAGCACGCTGGGCACCTTCTGGCGACAATGGACAACCCTGGCGCATTAAGCCTGGCAGTAACCCCAACGTTGCATCGCTTGTCCTTGATAATAGCCAACCACTAGGGTTCCTGGATTTCAATGGTGAAGCATCTCGAGTAGCAATCGGCGCCTTTTTGGAGAATCTTCGTCTGGCCGCGTCGCAATGTGAACGCGTAATTGAAATCATCAATATCAGTGACACCGCCGATGACGCACTCTCTATTGAACTTAATCTGGCGAACGTTCCAAGACTATCACCCGACCCGCTAGCAGTTCACATACAGGATCGTCACAGCAATCGAAAGCGACAAGAGCGTGCACCACTCGCTTCCTATTTACTTGAAAAGATGCAAGAACAAGGAAATTGCGTTGACGGAACTCACACCTTGTTCAGCTCGGATCGGCCGACGATCCAAAAAATCGCCCATGCAGTGTCATTGGCAGATCGCGTGCGTTTCATGCACAAACAATGTCACAAAGAATTCTACCAGAAGATTTGCTGGACGAACCAAGAAACAGAAGTCGGGTTCTCCGTGGACACATTTGAAATTAGCCGTCTAGAAAAGCTCGCACTACAAGTAACTTCAAATTACCAAACATTGCGGCTCGCGGATCAATTCTTCCGGATGAGCTACCTAGCAGCAAGAGCAGCGAAGAAACAAGTGATTCATTCGTCCGCCGTGGGCGCAATAGTGGGAAATCCCAACATGGAAAATTTCTGGTTAAATGTTGGCAGCGGTTTGCAACGAGTTTGGCTGCAATCTGCATCCTTTGACTTAGGTTTCCAAGTGCTTGCCGTAGCGCCTATTCTAAGTCGTCAATTCCGCGTCGCTGGAAGCAAACGCTTCAATTCCTGGGAACTCAATACGCTTGCCCGCGTAAATGCGTTGCAAGAAAAATTCTTTAATACATCGGATGATGTGGCGATTATGTTTCGAGTTGGCCATACGTCCCCTGCGAGTGCACGCGCCGGACGCCGCCCATGGCATCAAATGATCGAACCCCGCTGACACAAACTGGTTCTCTCAATTACCTTTCCTAACGAATCAATCTCTAAATATGTCAATTATCACCAATTGCGGAACGACATTTCAGTCGGCACCAACGATCTTTGCCAATCCAGACGCAAATCAACAATCTCCACGTTGGAATTACCGAGACGCGTTCAGTCGCAACTATGGCTTGATCTCGCATGACGAGCAGGAACGTTTGCGAAATTGCAGAGTTGCAATACCTGGAATGGGAGGAGTTGGTGGACTCCACCTTGTAACACTCGCGCGTTTAGGAATTGGCAAATTTACAATCGCCGATCCCGACGTTTTCGAATCGGTAAACTTCAACCGCCAATATGGCGCATCGGTGGAAACCATTGGACGCCCCAAAGTTGAGGTAATGAGCGAAGTCGCGAGAAGCATCAACCCAGAGGTCGAGATTTCGGTCGTCAATGGAAAAGTGGATCACTCCAATGCGGATGATTTTCTGTCTGACTGCGACATCCTTGTCG
The DNA here is from genome assembly GCF_041583735.1 of Novipirellula sp. Lineage (NCBI taxonomy): Bacteria > Pseudomonadati > Planctomycetota > Planctomycetia > Pirellulales > Pirellulaceae > Novipirellula > Novipirellula sp. The sequence continues at coordinate 26,908 of NZ_JBFHFD010000027.1, read as the reverse complement.
ATGGGATTGACCTGTATGCAATTGAAGCTCGCAGGCGTGTGTTTAAGTGTGCTGCCGCAAATAATATTCCGGGGGTGACCGCAGGACCTATGGGTTTCAGCACTTGCTGGTTGACATTCACTCCAAACGGAATGACATTCGATCAGTACTTCGACATCAATGACGATACGTCGCATGGAAGAAAGGTGATCGCTTTTCTGATGGGGCTTTGCCCACGAATGCTTCCGCTTCGATACATGGATCGCCACCAGGCTAATCCGATGAGTGGCTCTGCACCTTCTGTCAGCGCTGGCTGCCAACTTGCTGCTGGGGTAATGGCGTCTGAGGTTGTAAAGATCCTGCTGGGTCGTGGTCCGGTAAAACCGGCACCACACTATCAAATCTTTGACGCGTACCTTGGCAAATTTGCTTCAGGAAAACTTAGAATGGGAAACCGAAGTCCATTGCAAAGAATTAAACGCAAATGGCTTGAGCGTGAATGGAAGAAACGGTTTGAGACGCTTGAGATCTAAACAAACAACAAACGAACTAGTCCTATGACATCAACAACTTCATTCACAAGTCCAGCAAGCGTCGTGGTATTCACTACTCCGACGCCCGTGATCGAACATGATGCGGAACTTGCGACGCACGACTATCGGCGCCAGCTACAACACGAAATCTCACAGGACCTGAAGACACTCTCGAAGGTTAACACTGTAAAAGGGCTCCTTGCAGTTTGTGCCGACTGGGCGGTAATCAGCGTTGCAATTTACTTGGCGATTTCGATTCCCCATCCGCTGGTTTGTCTGGTGGCGATGACCGCAATCGCGACTCGCCAGCACGCCCTCTTGATTATCATGCATGATGCTTCGCATTTTCGTCTCGTCAGCACCAAGACCGTAAATGATATTATCAGCAACTGTATGTTGGCCTATCCAATGCTAATCAGGACGGATTCCTACCGTCGCAATCATCTGGCACATCACCGTCACACCAATACCGATGATGACCCCGATTGGGTTCGAAAGTCGGGACATTCTGAATGGGAGTTTCCTAAAACACGAGGCGAGTTGCTCGCGATGCTTACACGTGACCTGCTAGGTGGTGGATTCATTTCGTCGCTTCGCGCGGTTCATTCGCTTGGAGCCAAGAGAGACTCGCAAAGAGGAACGATTGACCGTGGGATGCTCGCATTTTGGGGCATCATTGGGGGTGCCTTATTAGTTACAGGGACATGGACCTACGCATTCCTGCTGTGGTTCATCCCCGCTTGGACAATCTTGCCAGTTATCCTACGCACTCGCAGTATCGCTGAGCATTTCGGTTTAGCAAACACGCACGAACTTAACGCGTCACGCAACTACCACTGCAACTGGATTGAAACGGCAATCTTCGCCCCCCACAATGTTTCCTATCATCTAGATCACCATCTGTTTCCATCCGTTCCTTTCTACAACTTGCCGCAGCTACACAGTCGCCTGATGGAACAAAAACTCTACGCGGAACATTCGCACCAGAGTGACGGACTTTTTGGCATGAGAAGGGCATCCGTCGAGCAAGATGTTTCGCCGATGGCTAACGCCCAAGCCTGACACCCATGAATTTAGGAAAAGTCAAATGCTCGCGATCTCCGACGTCGCAGACTCAGATCTGCAATTGAAATCCCAGCTGAAAAGAAAACCACGCATCCTGTTTATCGCTGAAGCCGTGACGTTGTGCCATGTCACCAGGCCACTCGTTTTGGCAGAGGGATTGGGTTCAGACGACTACGAAGTCCATTTCGCGTGTTGTCAATCGAAACGTAATCTCGTTGAAAATGAATCGCGCAGGTTCCATTCAATTGACTGTGTCGGAAACGAGTCGTTTATTCAGAATCTAAGCTACGGACGTCCTGCATTCAGTAAAGAGACGCTTGTGGGTTATGTTGAACAAGATCTAGAGCTTCTTCAAAGTGTTCGTCCTGATCTCGTCATCGGGGACATGAGGTTGTCGCTGGCAATTAGCGCACGAAAATTCGGCGTTCCATATTGGACACTCACGAATGCCTATTGGAGTCCCTATGCGAATCAACCGTGGGTCGTACCGGAATTACCCGTCACGAAGCTCATCGGATCAACCATTGCCAATCCATTTTTCAAGGCTTTTCGACGGCCTGCATTCGCGATGCACTGTCGCCCGCTAAACCAAGCGTCTGCCTATTTTTCGGGAAAACCGCTCGGATACAACCTCGAAAAAATGTATACCGACGCTGACGAAGTGTTGTACGCCGACGCCCCTGGGCTTGTCCCAACGTACAACTTGCCACACAGCCATCACTATCTTGGCCCTATACTGTGGTCGTCACCTGGTGCAATGCCTGACAAATGGAAGACCATCGATCCGGCCCGAAAGACCGTGTTTGTTACGCTGGGAAGTTCAGGGCCGGTACGTCTCTTACCAACCTTGGTATCAAGCCTTGCAGACGCTGATCCGAAAATTAACGTTCTAGTGGCAACCTCCGGAAGAGTCGGATTGGACAAAAGCATACGGAACCGGCCTAACGTATTGGTTGCTGATTATCTACCCGCGGAAGAAGCATCGAAGCACTCGGATCTCGTCATTTGTCATGGTGGCAGTGCGTCTGCGTACGTTGCACTGGCTTCCGAAACCCCCGTATTAGGAATTCCCAGCATTCTTGATCAACACCTTACAATCGAATACATCCGATGTTCGGGAGCGGGCGAGTCACTTAGGGCCGAAGATGCTAATGAAAGCCGAATCGTATCGATGACTCAACAAATATTAGGAGACCCAGGGTACGCAAACGCAGCAAGGAAGCTGGCAAAAGAATTCTCTTCGCTGAATCCGAGCGAACGATTCCGACAGCTGCTGGAAAGGTCTACTGTCATTAGATAGTCATGACCCGCCTTCCGTCGAACACGCCGAATCAGCGAAACAATCCTTGAGAGATCGGCGGAGTATGCGGTCGTTGGCCAGCGTGCTTCACATACTCTGCCTTCAATTTTATCTCTGTTGTCATATCCAGCAAGCTCGTCGTTGTGCACTTGCCTTCCGTCCGCGGCGTCAATTGTCAACCCTATAGTTTGCCCCCATTCTTTGTCACGACACTCACCAGACCGCAAATTTATCCTCCCGACCGGTTAGACAGCATTCCATAAAAAAACCTCGCTTGGATAATCCAAGCGAGGTCATATTCGTCAAATTGCTTTGTTACTCAGCAATTAGGCAGTCTTCTTACGTCGGCGTCGGCCGGCAAATCCTGCAGCACCCATCAATCCAAAGATTGCGATCGAAGCGGGCTCTGGGATGACACCAAAGCCTCCACTTCCGTCAACATTAGCGTAGAAGTCGCCATTGGTTGGCGTCGCGGGAACGGGGGTGAAACCACTACCGATATCAACCGTATGCGATCCGCTGATATTAGTCAGCGTATTCGAAGTGCGAGTGTCGGTGCTAATCACTTGAGTCGCAAGCAGCGAGTTGTTAACCAACGGATCATACCCACCCGCTAATTGGAAGAAATCGTCCGTTAGATCACCAACAGTTCCCGAGCCGAACTGATCTACCAATTTAAAATCAAAGCTACTTAACGTAGTCGGTCCACCGAACAGTCGCGTCTTCCCTTCGATCAATTCAAACGTCGCGACCAGAACTCCATCTACCGAGTTAGCAATGTCACCCACTGTAAAGTCATCAGGGGTTGATACATCAAGGTAGAGATCCAAAAAACCACTGGTAAGGTGATTAAACAAACCAAACCCGTCAACACTAACAACCCCAGCCAAATCTCTCAGCACACCAGTCAATTGAAACGACTTAGCTTGACCAAGATCAAGTGGATCCCTTGAACCGCCTCCTTCGAGCGAAACTTTGTCGATCAATGCATGACCAACAACTTTGATGCCGTCACCAACACCAAACGAGCCGTCACCGTTGTCAGTTGTATTAACAGCCACTCGGCCGGTCGCAGAACCAAATGATATGTCCCCGAAATTCACACCATTAACACCATCGATATTTGTCAATGCAGCGTCAACAGCACTCAAGTTAAAGTTAACTGCCTTGTCGAACACAATCCCAGCCTGAGCGGCAGGCGTGACCAAGAGCGATGCTGCACCAAGCGCAGCCGTAATTAGAAGTAATCTCATTTTTGATATCCAGATTTTTTTGTAAACAGAAAATTCAAAACACAAACGCAACGGAGTGCTGCGGTGGCCTGAGAATTCCGTCTAAATCTGGACATGGCGGCAAGACACTGTTGGCAAGACACAAACGACTAGCCAACGCGAGACAACCGTAAGAATGAGCACCGCCATCCGACAAAGCAATTAGTGGTGCAAATGACGAAACCGAAATCGTCGACCCGCTCATCCCTTGAGCATCACGGTGCGTCAGAAAAGGATGTTCACTGTCGGTATTCTTCTTAAATTCGGCGACAATGAGCGACCTGAGAACCGCTTCGGAAGGTCGCACGGACGACAACGCGTCATGTGATGTTGCGCAGATAAAACCAGCTTCCGCATTGGATACTGCGAAAGTAAGGGCGAGAACGATTAGTGCAACAACTCGGTTCATGGGGATTATACTACCACCCAGGCAATCCACTTGCAACTCGTCCCATCCTGAAAGACGAAAAAGCGAACCAAATGGTGTTTACTTCAACACCGATATGTACAAGTGTGCGCCCCTATTTTAAAGGCTTTTTCTACTATCAATGCGATGGAAACAGTCAACGTCATTGCGACGACACCGAAGACCAGGGGTGTTGCCATCACACTGTGCTGCAAGGACCTCGCAGCCCAGATCACCCCTCCCAGCACCGGTTCATGGAAAAGATAAATGAGGTAGCTTAGCCGCCCGGTCATTAGCAGTACTCGGCTGTCAAAAAAAGTTCTAACGACATTCGAATGCGGAACAAGGCTAACCGCAACAGCCAGCAGGAGCGGAACGACTGGAAACATGTAGCGAAACGAAGGAATGCTAAAGATCGTCAAAACCGGCGTCGAAATGATGGCGACGACCGCGAGACAGATCAACAAGATAGCCGCGTCACATCGAACTGGAATTAGTTTTAGTTCCATTTTCAATAGATGCCCGCGAGCTAAAAACGCCCCCATGCCAAGGACAAACAGGGGCATATGCGGAAGCAGACTGTGGTCTCGGAGTATTGCATCCGGCCCAAACCATGCGGGATTCACGGATGCGGGTGTCATCCACATGACCATCGCCAGCAATTGCGCCGCCACGGCAATAGTGCAGAAGGTCAGTAGCAATCCGCCAGGACTTCGGACCCCCAATCTTGACGAAACTGTCATCACCACAGCGAATGCGAAATACCACTGCACAAAAACCGCGATCGCCCATAGGGGTGACGTGATGCTGTAGAGACTGAACTCAAGGAAATTGTGCAGGCAGAAAATATGCAGCAAGAGGTCAAGCCAACCTCGCAAGCTTTGCCAATTCCCACCCGCCAACCACATGGTCAACATACAAACGTAGTATGCCGGCAAAATGCGATAGATGCGTCGAGACGCAAATTGGCGAACACCAGCAAGTGACGCTAATTGCTGCCCTTCGGGCGTGAAATAATTTAGACTGGCGAAAAAGCCGGAGAGGATCATAAAGACAGCAACACCAATGTTTCCGTTCTGGAGAAACTGCTCTAAATCGAATGGGCCCCAGTTTCCGTTAACCCCGGTTTCTTGTTGCCAATGAACAAGAAACACAGCAGTACATGCCAAACCGCGTACTCCATCCAGCCCCGGGATTTTTTCTCGTGACGCCCGATTTGCAGCCGACGCTGAACGCAATGACTTGATCACCGTGACTTAAGCCTCCACCAATTCTTGATGTCCACCATTAGCCAACCAGGGCAGCATGTCGACACGAATGTTGATTGAGGTCCAGGATTAGTCCTCCGTACCAAAAGGCGCAAACGTTACCCTAGCAACCGAAAATCCAAGCCAAATTCCCCCCGCTTGTGTAAGCAACCCGATACCACCCGCCGTCCGAGTTCCTTCAAGCAATTGACCAGTCTCCATGATCAACGCAATCGAGACTGCGAGCGGCAGGATCACGTACCTTGCCATCGTGCGAAGCAACGAAACAGACAGTCGCGATGCCCCGCCCCCTAACAAGGATCCGAGCCCCACTGCAAGTAAAAAGGCCCGAAAAACGACAAACAAGGTCTTTAGACCGTTTGTCTCTACGTCGTGGAATGGACTGGAAAACAATTGATTTAACCTTGCTTTGAGTTGTTCGGAATCAGTCACAAAGTCGAATGGGTACCAACTCAACAATGACCACAACGCACCGTAAACCATCGCCACTAAAAACCAGTCGCTCGATGTCGCCATCCATCTTCGTTTTGATGTCGGTTTTCCCATACCGACGTGCGTCTGAACAGGAGACTCGATTGCTGCGAACAACACTGGTGCAACCAAAAGTCCACTGGCCACACCGAGCGAGGTGAAAATTGCGTCCGTGGACGAGGCGACTCGGCCGTCGATTGGTATTTGCAACAATTCGGGCAGCGCGCCTAACGCTATTGCGGCAAGACAAATGTTGGACTGCGGTTGCCCCTTCACGAATAGGCTTGCGATTGCCCGTCTTGCCCAAATCCCTAAAGGGATACCAAGTATAAAACTAACGCTCCACTGGTAAAGGGAGTTTAATGTAAAGATCGGATGACAACTGAAAGGAACCAGTTCGATCTGCCCCCTTGTCCACTTGCGGACGATGGAGACCGGCGACAGGATAAGATCGAATGGTGCGATGGACCAAACGATCACGCCAATGGCTGTCAGCGATACCAACGCATTGATTCGGGAATCGAGTTTCTGACCGCGTAGCGTTTGAGTGATCAAACCAGAGACCGATGCCCCACAGCACCACCAGGTGATTACCCCGAACAGTGCTCCGATAATTTGGGCTTTGACGTCTCGCAAGGAAGCCACCCGAGTCGGCAACCATCCTTGTCCCGTCTCGCAAAGAAGACCAAGCGATCCTGATGCAACGAGCGTTATTGCAGCCAGCAATATTGGTCGAGCAATGCCTAAAGCGGGCCCTGGTGAAGGTCGACGCAATAGACACTTCGTTCGCAAATCAAAGTACCCAACAAGAAAAAATCCAAGAGGGATCGCGATCATTATGTTCGCAACGAAATCAGCATGGGAGTACTCAGGCGCTATTCCGGCGATGATCAACTGACTACGGACCTCCGCTAGAGTATTGGGTCCAAAATTGAACGGTGCCCAGGAGACGACTACGAGCGACATCGAAACAGCTAGAGACGACCAGCCTAGAACACCAACGGCCGTTGTATCAACCGAAGACTCTTGCAGCGGAGATGATTGAGTCATTGTCCCACAGGCTTTACTGAATGTCCGTCGCAACCCGATACCGCGCCGAGGCGAACGGCCTCAATGTAATTTGATCCTGGTGCACCAATCAGGCACCCCACTAAAAAGAACATTAGCCCATCATCATGACGACTGATCGCAATACCACACCCAAACATCCCCATCACGGACGCGAGCTTCGCCGATGACACAATCCACTCGTCTAGCGACCGGTGGGATCGCCATCGCTGCAACATGCAAACCATCCCCAGCAATAATGGCCCTACCCACAAGACGGCGCCAACAAGTCCGAGTTCAAGAACGATGGCCAGAAACGTATTGTGTACTGCAACCAACCGCAACGAACCTCGTTCCCGCGAAATGGCTGCGGGCCCCTGTCCCGGTCCCTGCCCCCACCAGAGACGCTGTCCTTTAATCGCTTGCGCGGATGCTTGCCAGAGTTCAAGACGGGACTGAACGTTGGGGGCTTGTTCGCGGTGTTTAATCACGGAATCCAACCGTTCTTTCAAACTCGCCCCATCGAAGCCGGGGACGTAAGAGAAACAGATCACCGACGTGATCAAGAAGATGGCGGCGAGAGCGATTGCCCTGCGCCCGATACCTACGATCAAAGTCAAGCAAGCGATCACTAGTCCAATCGCCCCACCCCGATTGGCAGTTGCCACTACGGCGGCAATGGCGGCAACTGTCGTGAGGCCCCAGAAGCCGCGGAAGGTTATCCTTCGGCATTGCAGAGCAGACGCGGCGCAAAGCGGGACCAGTGCGACGAGCAAGAATGCGACATCTCCGTCTTCTTGCAATTGGAACGTCCAAAGAAGGCGAACAATGGTGGTGACAGCTAGAAAAGTAGTCAATTGAGATATCGCTACTCTGCGACTAATGGTGATCCCCAAGTAACACATAGCTAGTCCCGCCAACATTCGCAGCGGAGAGTGTTTCAAATCCCCAAACCAATTCGCATCTGGAGTAATCAATTTACAAACGATGGAGAGGCCCACCACATAGATGGCAAAAACGGCTATCCATCGTTGGCCAATCTTCGCAGCGACGTGCTGGAAAGATGAGTCGAAACAACATTTACTATCACTAAAGTGTTCGCCTGGATAACGCTGCTTCCATACGAGCATCACCGCGAAAAATGCCACAATTTCTGGCACGAAATGCCGCAGTATCCATTCGCATTCTGGTTGATACCGTGGAACGGAATAGCTGGCAACCAGATACGCAAACAAAGACCAAATCGGCGAACGACACGAAAGCACGAGCAAGCTCGCAACAACGGCAATCAGAACAAAAAGTGAAGCGGGAGGCCCCCAGTCTTCGGGGATCCAACCGAGTTCTGGCACTGGTTGCCAAGTCCAGTTGACGCCCAACATCCCAAGTTGAACGACCGCAAAGACTAAGCACAGTGCAATGTAGATTCGTTTCGTCATCATCACCGATGTGAGCGAGCAACGCTAGCGAGAGCGTGTGTGACGAAGTCTTCATTCACAGCACGAGAATGCAATATCTGAATTACCAGCATGGAAGCAAAGGCTCTATGGAATGCCACGAACGATTGATGGGCCAATCAAATTTGCAATCGGCAGCGGCAATTTCTGCCATGCCGCAATGGCAAGTCCGTATTTTGCGTTGTCGGGTCTTACCGCGTTGACGTCGCCTTTGCGACGATAGTACTGCCAGGCTACTTCCGAGGGCGTGGCGCCCCATTTTCGCTTGAAATCGAAAGTCGGCCCTTCAGGCGTACTACGACCAAAATCAAAGGTATTGGCTCCGCGGTGGATGGAGCGTCGAATCAATTGCCAGTACATCCAAGTGTTGACCGCCGACTTTCGATGGGCTCGTAGCGCGCTAGCCGAAGGTACTTCACTGAGCCCCTGATCGAAATGCAGCGTCATGGCGCATGCAATGGGAACACCAGCCTTCTGAACCACACACAATTCAGCTTGGTCGCCCATCTGATCGAGAAACTCGCTAAACAACCCCAGTGAATAGACCGGGGTCCCCAGATCCCGCATATTCTCGGAAAAGACTTTAAAGAACGTAGGCATCAATTCATGCCCTCCGAATCGAATGTCGAAGTCTTGCTTATCGCCTTTGCGGACTTGAGTTCGAACGGTCGAGCGACATCCTTTCCATGCTTGTTCTTCGTCGACGACCGGCATCCGCATCTGAACTTTTTCCGAGCGTAGATCCGACAGTTTTTCATGATCAACCGCCGTTTCGTGTCGAAGCTCTAAGAAGCGAACATCCAATTCATCGGCCAACGTGACCGCCCGATCAATCAGAGCTTTCCGCGTTGCAACGTCAGTCGCAACAACGCCGCCCCAATTCAGATACGGCAAGCTGACCAGGTAACGACCGAAAAGCATCGTATTGACGTCTACCAACGGCAGGACACCAACGATTTCGCCTCCGCGAGTTGCCTGAATCCAGTATCCGCGATGCGAAAGCCCTCGACAGACAGCGCGAACAATATTAGGTGACGCGTGAGTCCCCGCAATGCCGTGTTTTTGAGCCCATTGTTTCGCTCTTTGATCGTCTTCAGTATTTAGCTGGTCGATAGGCGAGCATTGGACTCGCAGTTCACTAGTTCTTGGCATTCGTTTTTTGTTAATGTTTGAAGTAAGAATGGGTATTTTACCCTGGATAGACCGCATTGCGCCGACTGTGTCGCGACCGCACATTGCAAGCAGAGGCCCCCCAATTCGCTGGAAACATCAGTTTTGGCAATTTCCGATCGTCCTAAGCTTGGTATGAGCCCCCAGAGCAATCGATAGAAATCACGCCGCTTTCTAATGAAAGAGTTTTCCGGATAGGCAAATGACATAGGCTGGGTTGACGTCAAGACCACCTACCTAGCTATACTCAATGCCTCCTTTTGTATGTCAAACTAATGCTCAGCCTTTTTTAAATGCGAGGATCGGCGCAGTTAAAAAAGGCGCAATAGTTGCTCTACAAACGATCCTAATGCCTGGAACATGGGCTCGTATAAGCACTGGTGTTTCTTAGTATTTACCCCAGCAATTTCTTCATCAAATTGAGATTAGGTAGATTGTGAGCAGTCTTTTTACTATGCGTCGTCGTCGTTCTAGAGTCAATGCATGCAAAGCATTCAGAAAACTCGAAGTCCAGCAACTTGAGTGTCGTAACCTATTGGCTGCGTTGCTTCCCGGTCCGCACGGTATTCCTGATTTTGTTGATGACGAAACGGTCAGCACTGTCGCCAGCGGGCACTGGGGTGATGCTGCGATTTGGTCAACTGGGCGAGTTCCTGGAGCATCGGATCGTGTTTTGATCCAAAACGAACACGATGTGGTGTTTGATAACGGTGAATCGGATGTCCTAGCTATCGGAGTTCACGGCGAATTGGAAATCTCCGCGTTGCTGCGTGTCAAGGATTTCGTCGTTTACGAAGACGGCAGTCTTTTGATGAACTCGGGAGCAGAGGTGGTTTTCGCTGACGTAGCCAATTCGATTGACGACCCGCTGCAATGGGGCACCGGTTTGATTGTCCAAGGCGAGTGGAAAGCGACCGCAGAAACCAAGACTCCTTACGTGCGAGCCGTTTCGGACATCCCCGCAGGGTCGACCCATTTCACGGCTGACGAGTTACCTTTGGGCTGGGCTGTCGGTGACGTACTGGCACTGCCCGAGACCGCACAGTCGGTTGTCACTAGGTCTGGAAAACCGCTGGAAGAATCGGAAACGGTGACGATTGCTAAGATCGAAGGAAAGACGATTCATTTCACCTCTCCGGCTAACTTCAATCACAACGGCATCTCCCCGAATCCTTTTGAAATTGAACGGTTTGCCCACGTCGCCAACCTGACTCGTTCGATTGTTTTGCGATCCGAAAATCCGCAAGGGTTCCGAGGCCATACCGTTGCGACGCACAAAGCACAGGTGGATCTGGAGGGTGTTGCGTTTGTGGGTCTCGGTCGAACATCAGCGGACGAAGCGGTCGACGACACAGTGATTTCCGATGCTGGGAACGTAATCCACGTTGGCACCAATCCTGCAGGGCGTTATCCATTTCACACTCACCATTTACATGGAAGCGTGGCACTGTCTGATTCCGTCGTTCAGGACGGTTTGAAGTGGGGTATTACGATTCACAAAACCAACGACGGATTGATCGCAGACAATATCGTTTATGACGTCGATGGCGGTGGAATAGTCACCGAGGACGGCGACGAAATTGGCAATCAATTTCTTGGTAACTTGATAATCAAAGTCGATGGGGGCCATCAGACCGGTGATATTCGAGGTGGAGCAAGACAAACGTTGCCTCCATCTGTTAGCAAACCCTCGGTCGAAATCGGTGCTGATGGATCGGGATTTTGGTTTCGCGGTCCTGCTAATGTCGTTGAACGCAATTTTGTCTACGACGCAGCCAGCTACGGGTACAATTACAACGGATACTATCGAGAAGGCGAAACACTTCAAGTCACATCGTTTCGAGACAATGAAGTTGCAGCGAGCCGTGGTGGTCTGTGGGCCACTTGGTCTCAATCTTGCTGCAACGCGGATGACTTTACACGTCAAGTGTTTGAAGACTTACTGGTGTGGCATGTTAGTGTACAGGGCGTGCTCGCGTATCACGAAGCGGAAATGACGCTTCGCAATACTACCGTGGTGGGCAATCCGAATATCGCAAGCTCAAATCAAGGCAGTGAATACACCCACACAGCAAGATCCACGATCGCATATGATTTTAGTCATTCAGAGTATGAGAACCACAACTTAATTCTGTCTAACATTCGGGCCAGCGGAAACAACATTGGACTGCTAGTTTCTCCCAATGCAGGAGATGGCACTCTACTTGATGGCGCGGTTCTTCAGAACTACATCAATATCGGACTCGACAAATCATTCGAGAGCCCCGATTTGACAATGAGCAACGTGCAATTCCTTCCCACATTTGTAAAGAAGATCAGCGGCATTTATCCAGATTTGCCTGCCAATATTTGGCAAGAATCTGTCGGAACAGTTTCGCCTGGCGAGTTTGCAACGGGAGACAGCGGTGCCGAAGGGCCGCTTCCGACTGTGGAAGCAACGACAGTCCTCAAGCTGAAAGGGAGTGAGGGTGACGATGTCGTGACGGTCGCTACGCATGGCGAATTCATTGATCTAATTTTAAATGGTGTTCGAACCACTTTTCCACTAGGCAACATTTTGTCGATCGAGTTCAGTGGAGGGGCAGGCAACGATCACTTTACTAACGCAACACATCTTCCGTCGAACATCAGTGGAGGCTCCGGTAATGACATTCTGTTCGGCGGATCCGGAGACGATACGATCCACGGTAACGATGGAGATGATTTTATCTCCGGTGGCGATGGCGACGATGTGATTTACGGAGATCTTGGAAATGACCAATTGCTAGGTGACGCTGGCGTCGACCGAGTCCGCGGTGGCGATGGAGACGACCAAATCTTTGGCGGCGACGGAAATGATCACACGCTTGACGGTGGACGCGGAAACGATCATATCGATGGCGGCAGTGGGGGGGATCGCATATTTGGAGGTGATGGTGATGACGTTTTGTTCGGGGGAACGGGTAACGATCTTCTTGTCGGGAACGCGGGACGCGATGTAATCTTTGGCGAGGCTGGAGATGACACCCTATACGGTGACGACGAAAAGAGCGTCACTATTGAAACGGGTATCGATCGCTTGGTGGGCGGAAGCGGCAAGGATCGTTTTCGACCCGGCGGATCCGCAGACATCGTGTTTGGATCCATCGATGATCTGTTTTTCACCGCCGCCGATGATCGCGTCTTGCGACTGAACGAGGCCAGCCAAGAGATTGACGCCTTTGGAAGAGAGAAACTGATCCGATTGCTCGAGACCAGTTTTCAGCTTGATCGTGAAGAGGCACTACGTCGCATCTCGACGATGTAGCGTATCTGCGGATACCCGCTCAACTGTGGCCGCTAGATGATTGTGCGACGGACAAGGTGCGATCCGCTTGTTTCCAGGTCGTCTCTTGACGTCCCAAGAGCCCTTTCACCGTCCCGACCGCCATCGCGACGTGGCTCATCGTAAAGTAGAAAGCGACGCCACCAATCTTCGTATTGCGGAACGCCAAAGAGAATGTTGCAAGTATCGCCAAACTATAGAAAGCCGCCTGTGACAAGAACGTCATCTTGTACAAGGGATGCGCCCCCAACATTGTGAGAGCCGCGTTTACGGTGAACAGGACTGCGAGCAAAACGGGATTCGCCCAACGAAGAGCTTTGTGAGACAGAAATTGCCAAAGCTCTACGGGTCGTGTAACCGGCGGCCAGAACCCACCACGCAGAATCTGCACCGATCCCGCCGACACCCGGACCCGTCGCCGCCATTCTTGTCGGGCGGTTGGGGTAGCCGTTTCGATCGCGAATGCTTCTGGCTCATATGCGATTCTAAATCCCTTACGGATAACTCGCATGCTGGCAATAAATTCTTCGTTGAGCGCCCAACTTGGCAGTGTGTCAAATAGTGATCGACGGATGACATACATACCACCATCGACGCCCATCACGGAGCCCAATTTAGACTCGCCAAGTTGGATTGCCCGCTCCAGTTTGTAATAAGTACTTTCGCCTTCTCCAAAATTGGCTTCGTGGCTTTCCAATCGCACGTCACCTGTAACGGCACCGATCGCAGGAGTTCCGAAGTGGGCTACTAAGCGTTTTAGTGCCTGCGGATCAAACATGACATTCGCGTCACATAAAAAAAGCACTTCGCCTTTGCTCTTTGCGATAGTCTCGTTAAGTACCGATGGTTTACCACGTCTTGTTCGATAGTCGTAAAATTTGACTCCCGCATCAACAAATTGCGAGGCGATTTCTGCAGTTGAGTCATTGCTTCCATCACTGCCCAGCAGTATCTCAAGTTTTTCGCGTGGGTAATCAATCTCCAATGCATTTTCCAGTTTTCGCTTGAGGACGCTCTCCTCGTTATAGGCGGCGATTACCAAAGAAACAGTGGGATATTCGTCCTCAACAAAAGTCTTGCTGCCTTTGAGTTGTCCCACAAAAAAAAGGACTCCCGGGTAAATGATGAATCCATAAAGCAGTCCAATTGCTGAAATCCAAAACGCAGCTAACAAAACTAAATTCACGATTGGTTTTCGCTATCTCTGCGACGCAGGTACGGGAATGTCACGGTTGGATCCTGGTCGCAATGCGTTAGGTCCACTGTCAACAGGGGGGAACTCAAATGCACTTCCAAGTACACGAGCATAAACATCAGCGACACGTCTCATTCGATGTTCAAAATTGAAGGACGATTCGATCGTAGTCCGAGCATTACGACTTAGGCGATCGCGTGATTCGGGACTGCCGGCAAGATCCGCTATCGCGCCGTAGAGTGCGGGAACCGAATCAGAATCAATCAATTTTCCGTTGTGATCGTTCTCAATCAGCTTAGGCAAACCCGCGATGCGGGTGGCAATCACCGGCGTCCCCATCGCCATCGATTCCAAAACAACGTTCGGCAGGCCTTCTCGAAGACTGCTAAGAACAAAAACATCGATTGCTTGAAAGAAGAGCTTGATGTCCTTTACATGCCCGATTAATTGCACATGCTGCGTGCACCCCAGTTCTCTAATCAGTTGTTGAAGCGACGCTCGCTCTCCGCCTTCTCCAGCAATTTTAAGACAGACCCGGACTCCGCTGTCGATCAGTTGCGACACCGCACGAATGAGTAGGTCGAATCCCTTTTCAGGCGACAGACGGCCCATTGCACCGAGAACAATCGTTGACTCCCCCCAACCAATTGTTTCGCGAGCATCGCGAATACTCATTGTCCGACGGAAGTCGTTCGTGTCGATGGCATTATGAATAAGGTGGCAACGATCGTCATTTACACCAATTTTCAAGCATTGCTCGTACAGGTCTTCGGAAACGCAGATGACTTGATCGTATCGCCGAATCGCAAACCGATCGACCGCATAGTAGAGCGGTGTTTTCCATGTGTGTTGCACCCAACCGTGAACCGTGGTCACAAGTTTCATTGGCCATCGACGGCGAACCCACAAGCCGAGAAGATCCGTTTTGTAATCATGTCCATGCCAAATCGTTACGTTTTTCTCCCGGCATATTTCAGTGATTCTGTTTAGGACTCCCATGTCAAACGGACCGGTGTCGCGAACCGACAAGAAAGGTGCGTGCATAGCATTGGCCCTGGCGACTAAGTCAGGTCCGTCCGCCTCGCTATGTAAGTATGCACAGTACGAATCGATACCCAAGGAACGTAGGAATCGTGGCGAGTTAAGGATCGTTTTCTCGGGTCCCCCCCCCAATCCACTGATGCATCGAGCATGCAGAACCACAGGCCGTTGAGATAGTTGATCGCTCGATGGCATGATGTGGCCAGCGTGATGTTCTGCATTCATTTATTTACCAATGGTATGCTTTTTTGGTCACGAGGCACCCTCGCGTCAGACAACTGCTGGTACCCTTGGTGGACTTTTTCTTGAACGGATTTCCAATCGAAACATTCTTCGACAAGGCGACGTGCTGCATGGCCCATCTCAGCTCGCTTTTCCGGTGACGCCATCAATTCTTCGATTGCGGTAGCAAATTCTGCCGGTGAGTCGGCAATTAGAATTTGATGACCATGTTCGACAGGAATTCCCTCTGCACCTTTGCTGGTCGACACAACTGCTTTTCCCATAGAAAACGCCTCCAGAATTTTGAGGCGGGTGCCACCACCGGTTTGCAACGGCACAATGAAGACGCTCGCCCGATGAACAAATGGACGAACATCAGCAACCGTCCCCGTTACATTGATAGACCTGCCATCGTGAAGCTTTTGCAGAGAGGCTGGCGGAGTCCGCCCAACTAGATCCACGCAAACTGAAGGACGCTTTGTTTTTAGCAGCGGCAACACTTGGTGGGCGAACCACAGTGCGCCCTCTTCATTCGGAAAGTAACTCATCGACCCGGTGAACACGAGTTGATCTGGGTTCGTTTCTAGATCCGATGGAGAGAAAAAATCGCTGTCAACACCATTGGGGGCAACGATGCAATGAGCATTGTCAGCGATATCAGAGAACAAGCGAGCATCGTTATTTGAGCAAACAAGAGTTAGGTTCATACGCGAGGCCACTTCGGACTCGCAACGCCTGAGTGCACGGGACTCTCTGGCAAAAACGACACGTCGAAAAGGATTGCGAGCCCGATCACGAACCCCCTCGGCAATTTGCGCCAAACAATTGTGGCTATCAAAGACCAAAGGAACCTGCCATGGTCGCTTGAGTGCAAAGAAGGCGGTGTCCAACATGTTCATATGGATCGCATCGAAGTTACGTTGCGATATTAATTGGTCCGCAACATTCAAAATGGCATCGGAAGCATTCTTAATCACAAATAGTGGTGGTCGAAAACGGTTACGGATCAGATTGGACATCACTCGCCTAGAGACGCTGGGTTCCTTCACCGCAACCACTTCACATAATTCCGAGAGTGCTGCAATCGCTTCATCTGGATTATCGGCTGCAGCATGAGAAACCATCGTTACGTTGTGATGTTCGCAGAGCCCCTTCAAAATGTGAAAGGTTCTAAGATTGCCTCCATCATGCAATGGATAAGGGAACTGTTCTGTTAGGAAGAGAATATTCAATGGAAAGACTTTGTCTCAGATATAGCATTGTTTAGCAACGTCGGCAGATCATCAAGGCTGTCCACGAAAAGCGAAATTAGCCGAGTCTCTACGAGATGCGAAACATTTTAATCTTAGAGAGACGAAGCTGCAGTTCACTCAGATGAGTTAGTGCTACTTGTCAACAAAGGTTCGATTCGTCGGACAGTACGTTTTTCGATTGTGAATCATCTCTGATGAGAAGACTAACGTTTCTTTAACAGGATAAAGAAACTACATGCGCATTTTGGATCTTGTTTAAACAGCCACGGGTCGAGATATATGAAAGGTTGAATTGCCCAAGCCGCAAACCAGCGGGCGGCAAACCCCGCTTTACCCGGCAGCATCGCTTCTGCTGCCCGCTCAGCAAAATGTACGATCGCACTGATTGGCCCCCGCGTCGGTCCACCCCAAATCACGTCGCATTGATGAACCAGCATTTTCAGGCCTTCCGGCGAGTACCGAAAATAGTCATCTGGGTCAGCGTGAACAATATCGAGTTTTTTAGACATAGTGAGCACTCTCAGGCTCAACTGACGACTCTGTACCAAAGCCGATAAAACTGCTTCTTGAGACCAGAAAATGGATTTGGAGATGATGCTGCAGCGGATCGGCAAGAAAGATCCATTTTGCCATCGATCGAGTTTGACAGTACGGAATTGTACGCATCCTTTAATTTCAGCTCGGCAACCCAGTGTTCCACCTGTTGCTGTTTCGCAGAATCAATTTTTAATTTCCAACGTTCTGCATCCGCTCGCTCAGGATGGTGCATGCGTTTGGCATAAGTAAAAACAGCATCAGATAGCGGCTTTACCGATTCGGAGACCCGCTTTATCACTCGTTCGGGATCTCGCACCAGATCTTCAAAGGCAACCACGAGCGAGTTTTCTGACGAGTTTCTAATTTCGTCGCAATCGCGAAGCCATCGTCTCGCGTTTTCTTCAATCGACGCATTAGAATCATGCCTCGCTATCCCGCTCGTGATCGCGGCATGCGGCTCACGAACCATCTTGACAAACACTGTTGAAGGAAATAACCGCGAGATTAACGCCGCATGTCTCAGATTAGATGGCGTCTTCAGGACTAGCGTTTGTCTGTCTGCACGAAGCATTGTAAGAAACTGGCTAAACGCCTCGACAGAATGAGGACACTTGCCCATCTCTCGCTCGGATTCCACCAAGCGATGAAGTGTCGTCCCCAATGCATCTTCGTTGATACCATACGAATCCTTGTCCTGCGTTAGACAATTAAACATAAACGTATTGCCAGAACCAACGGCACCACACACAAAGATATTTTGAGGAACAGATTCAGATTCAGTATTCATGTCGGTTGGGTGCTCATATTTCTTTTCGGATAATTCGCGAGTCGCTTCGCCTGTTTCTTAGCACATGTTAATAGCACGTGAGCTTGGTAGCCTGGCGACGATGAAGCCACTGCACAATTCGTCTAGTTCAGGTGTTAGCCATCGAAAGGTTTGACACGTTGATTCGATCAACTGCAGGGTCATCGCCCTCCAATATATTGTCTTCTCGACCGTGTTCTGTTGCTCTCATCGCTTCGTCGGAGTAAACGACACTGAACCCTAACGCCAAAGCATGCCACCAGAAGAACCATTCCCCACGAAGGCCGCTGATAAACACCGTTGTAACCAGAAACATAACAAGTGTGGCATCAATGCAACCTCCCAAGAATGCCGTCCTTACATCGCCGCGTCGGTGCGCAGCGGCAACTGTTTTGCGTACAGCAAACCATGACGTTGCCAAGGCAGCAAGAAAGATTGCAAGGCCTTGAACTCCCCAACTGGCCGCCGTATCGAGAAAACCATTTTGACTAGCGCGAAACGTGTTCTGCCATTCAATTGGGATATATGTCTGGCCCAAATGGCTCTTGAAAGCGTTACCTCCCGACCCGAGGGGGCGATCTTTGATCATGTCAAAGGTCGACTGCCATAAAATTAACCGACTCTCGGCAGCAATATCTCGCTCTTCTTGCTCTGCGAATGTGGTACTAAATCGCCCAAACACCTTTTCTTGCTGCTCTGGCCCCATAATCACAAGCGCCCCCATCGCTGCAATGACAAGAGCGGCCATTCCATGGCGTCGCACTTTTCCTTTGGATTGAAGAATAAGCCACGCGGCACCAAGCAGCAAACCAAGCAGCCCGCCCCGACTAAGGCACTGAAGGATGGCTTCCGTCAGCATCACACAGCAAAACAGCGCGAACAGCTTCTCTTTAGTCTTGCCAAAAAAGACAAGGAAACCACCAATAATGGCAGACTGAGAGAGAACGGGACTGACAAAATTAGAACTTCCGCCCGATGGAAGAGGAAGGCCTTCAAGCCGCCCATGGTGGTAGGACCCCGCTTTGAAGAAGTAAACCTCGCACGCAATGAAAGCGCCACCGATCAGTAACGTGTAGCTTAGAATCTGAAAGTCCTTGATGTCACGAACTGAAATGATCATCAGAAGTAGCAACACCACCTGTTTCCACATCAGATCGAGCCATTTCCAGCTTTCCTCGGGGTCGGAACTTGACGAGAAAATTAGATGCACGAACGTGGCGTTGATGGCATATGCAACAAGCAACAGCATGACACGTGATTGCGCTTTGGTTAATTCGCTAATGCGAAATCCGCTGAATCCGACACCCGCCAATAAAATCAGAGATGACAAAAGGCTCCATCGTTCGCCTACAGCAGCCAATGGTCCGCCCCACCACCAGAGCACCGGACTCGCAAAAAACGTCATCAAATAAAGTGGGATGCCCCATGCAGGACGTGAAAGCGTCCGCATCGCAAAGTACAAATACAGTAGCAACCAGATGACGGCGTGAGCGCTCATTGATGATCCTCAATCGCGTCAACCGGCGAATCGATACCCGCAGTCTGCAAATAAGCTTCACCATACGACCGAATCATGTTCGGCAGCGTGTAATTTCCAGACACCCTTTCGATCCCTTTTTGGGCGAGATGATGCCTCCGTTCTGGGCTTTCAACCAGAACCTTCAGCGATTCAGTCAGTTCGTCCTCTGCATTTGGCGACACCAGCACCCCTGCTCGCCCATCGTCCAACACCTCCATGGCAGCGGCAACTCGAGTTGCGATAACAGGAACCCCAGATGCCATCGCCTCTAAAATGGAATTCGACATCCCTTCGTTATGAGATGATGACGACACCAGCACATCGATGGCTCGCAGCAACGTATTTACCTGATCAATAATTCCCAAAAAATGAACACGATCAGAAATGTTCAAATCAACCGCCAATTTGACCAACTCGTCCTTCAATGGCCCGTCGCCGGCCAACACCAATCGAACGTTCAATCCCAGACGAAGAAGTTTCGCAATGGAATCAAAAACCAATTTGTGGTTTTTGAAGGGAACGAAGCGAGCGACCATTCCAACCGCCACGCCATCAAGAGGAATTCCAAATTGTTCACGAAGCTGGTGACCATTGCCATCACGAGGACAAAAACGTTTTGTATCGACACCATTAGGGATCGGAGTAATCCGGTTGCGTTCAAATCCGATCTCCTCTGTCATTCGGTCCGCTAGTGCGTTGGAGACGGCCAACACTCGGTCGCTCATCCCCCAAGCGATCCGCTGCGCAATCACCTGGCGTCGGCGATTCATCAGCTTTCCATGCTCACCGTGAATCCAGCAGGGCACACGGGCAACGACATTTGCCAAAAGTCCTTCAAGCAACGTGGGCCAACTGTGCGTATGAAGCACATCCACCTTTCGTCGATGAATTTCACGGGCAAGCCGAATAGGAACCGTCGGGTCATTGCCAAATCGTCGCTGCACATTGAACAGTTCGACGCGGTCCGATGCGAGTCGTCGTTCCATCGGCCCTCCTGCCTCAAAGGTGCAGACCGATGAACGGAACTGTGTTTGCGGCAACCGATTGCAGATGTTCACAACGCCGTTTTCCATGCCTCCCGAGGCGAGACTGTAGACGACATGCATCACGTGTAAAGGTTTTTCGAGTCCTGTCGCTGTGGGACCGCCTACTGAATCACGAGCATTCATAAACGCCCTATCATTAGCTTGACCAGCGATTTGCCCGCTTGCCGATTTGTCGGACATTTGCGGATCGCGTAGAGCAAATCTTTCAACGCCCCTGGGTAGCGACCGCTCTCGCCAAGACAGATCCCCCGCCGGGCGTAAGCGGTCGACCAAATTTCAGATTCGAGAGATGCATCAATCAGATCCTGATGTTCCCGAATGAATCGAGTAATCAACTGAAGAGCGGCTTCGGCAAATGCGAGTTTGTTCGACGTCATTTGGTTGCCCCATTTGCGATGGGCTTCCAACGCCTTGGGAACGAAGTCGAACGGGAATTTCAACGATGCCCGAAGCCAGAAGTCACGATCGCAGACGTACCGAATGCTCTCGTCAAACAATCCAACCTCACCAAAAACCTCTCTTGCGACCACCGCGGCACTCGTGGGAACAAAATTCTGAATGAGCAGTCGCTCATACAGACGATCACCACGAAATAGAGGCCACTGGCATCCCAAAATAGGCTCACCTTTTTCATTGATCAGATCTCGATCCGAGAATACGATTCCCGGTTTTATTTTTTGGTCGAAAAGCGGCATCTGCTTTTCAAGCTTGTCCGGATACCAAAGATCGTCTGCGTCTACGAAAGCGACGTACGGCGCCGTCGCAATGCGAATTCCCTCATTTCGTGCGCTACCATCACCTCCGTTTTCCTTCCAGTGATAGCAAACACGGGAATCGGATAGGTAAGCCGAGACGCATCCTCGGGTGTCATCGGTGGAACCATCATCCACTACAATGACTTCCATCGACTTATAGGTTTGTGCCAAGACTGATTCCAAAGTCTGCGGCAGGAATTCTGAAGCATTGTAAGCTGGAATCACAACGCTCACTAAAGTTTGATTGGAATTCAAGGGTCTATCACATTAGTGTCGCATGCGACAAAGGCAGGCTCAAGAAATACACGGAGATCGTCACCGCTGTCATCCAACGAGGCTTGGTTTCGTCCTGAGCCAATCACTTCACGCATGATCCCAAAGCGTTTTCCATTCGGGAAAATCACGTCCGAGCAAATCCGAAAGTTTGTTCGTGTGTTGTTGCAAAATCGGTCTGGCAAATCGAATGGCTTCGTCTACTGGGACTGCTTTCCTTTCAATCGGCGCTCTTTCCGACAGACGCTCACCAAGGCTTCGAATCGGGGCAGGCACCCCCACTCGAACCGTCTCCCACAGCGAAGATTTCTTGATGGCATAAAGCCAACGAACGCGGCGGGTCACCAACGTTGGCGTTTCGTGAATCTTGGCTCCGATGGATTGCGGAACGAATCCATTGTCAACTCCCAACCACTCATAGAGCTGTTTCATCCAAGACTGGGGTGAGCAGCGAAACTCCTCAAGCGTAAACACCTTTAACCTGTCCGAACCAAACCGATCCAAGTAGGGCTGAAGCTGAAGTGCGTAGTTGCTATAGGCGAGATAACGCTGATCTTCTTGAAACGCTCTCAACATTTCCCTTTTTTCAACCTCGCCGCTTCGCCGACCTTGGTAATGGTGCCAGTACTGGCTGATCGTGCGTTCCAATGGATCTCGCATCAGGAAAATGAATTTCGCATCGGGAGCGAAGTTCTCGATCCGTTCGGGAATGCCCTGGTACGTCGGCAACTTGGTGTAGTGTGTACTTGACTCTCCCACCACCTTGGCATCGCCCGCCTCTTTAAACAGATCCAGGTACCAAGCGAGCCCTCGGCCTAAGTTGACCTCCTCTGCGAAATACGCAGGCTCCTTCAGTCCCGACATAAAAATATCCGGATGATCATTCAGGTAGCGATGTAGTGAACTTGTCCCTGACTTCATCGCTCCGATTAAGAATAGATTGGGTTTTCTCATCGAATCAATCATTTCTCGCTCCCTGCGCTGCCGACCAACGATGAAAAACGGTCCTTCATGTGGTAAAGCCACTGGGGATAAATTCGTTCACACGCGATCTGACGTGCATAAGGTGAATCAGGAAATCCGGATAGATACTCTCGAATTGCATGGTAGCGATTCCATTCGCGACGTGATCTAGCACCAACCGCGTGCTCCGCAAGTGTCCGCATGATGGAAGTCTCGATCCGTCTTCGGGTCTCACCTGCGTCATCCAATGTGTCACTTCGCAATTCAAGCCACTTGACAAGCCCTTCGTGGCGAAAGATCTCGGTCCGAATATCTCGAGATTGGCTCTGTGGATGTCGGCGGTTACCCGCCAGCGGTTCGTCGACTAAGCGAACAGTTCCCTCCTGCAGCAGATCAAGGTAGTACAATGTGTCTTCGCCCCAACGGGTCCATTCGGGAAACCTAGCAACGACACTACGTGGCACCATGACGGTGGAAATAAAAAACGGGTTATTTGCCGCAACCCGATCGAGCCGGTAACGAATTTCAGGACACTCCGTCTTTGGCTCTCGGACGTCAGATCGAGTTCCAAAGTTGTAGTAGTTTGTGTGAATGCAAACGACCTGTGAATCGATTTCAGCGACTTGACGCTGCAATTTTTTCGGAGCCCAAACGTCATCGGCATCCAGAAAGGCGATCCAATCACCTTTCGCTTCCTCGATGCCGCGGTTGCGAGCAACCGACTCCCCTTGATTTTCTTGTTGTATGACACTGACGAATGAACCGTAGCTCTCAGCAATGGCAACGGAATCATCAGTCGACCCATCGTCCACGATGATCACTTCCAGTGGTTTATAGGTTTGAGAACGCACCGAGTCCAACGTTTCCCTGATGAACACACTTGCGTTATAGCAAGGGATCACAACGGAGATCAAAGGATTGTTTTTACTAGTCACGCACCGACCTATTCTTTCATTTTTGACTTAGTGATTTTGACCGTCTAAGCATCCGCGACCGCACGAATCAATCGACTTGGAGGAAGCCCACAATCAATCGACTTTCGCATTGAACTGATATTTCCTCTGTTGCCCGCCGTGTTTAATACTCGAGAAAGCCTGTCGATGTTTTGATCCAAACTATAGTACTTTCGAATGCGAAACGATGCATTCGCACCGAGTTCTCCAGCGTAGCCCGGATCTTTCAACACGCGAAGCATGTGGGACGCCATCCCCACAACATCGCACTCATCGACAAGCAAGCCCGTTTTGTCCTCAATCACGACATCCGGAATGCCGGCGTGCCGAGTCGCGATTACAGGCAATCCCATTGCTCCCGCCTCCAACACGGCCACCGGGGTGCCTTCGCAATCACCATTTTCCCCAACAACGGAGTGCTGCACAAAAGCTCTCGCATTTCGCATTTCTCGCTGAACCGTTTCTGGAGGTTGGCTTCCCAAGAAATTAATTGCGTGGTCGACACCCAATCCAACGGACATGTTTTTGCATACGTCCAGCAGAGGACCATCGCCAATCATTGTTAGCCTCGCTTCCGGAACGTCACGGATCACCCTTGCGAACGCCGAGACTGTAAGGTAGGGGGCCTTTTTTTCGACCATCCGTCCTACAGCAACAAAACGAGGCAAGGCCTTCGCGGGATTAGCACCTTGAAACTCCTCGCAATTGACGC
This sequence comes from Novipirellula sp., assembly GCF_041583735.1. Lineage (NCBI taxonomy): Bacteria > Pseudomonadati > Planctomycetota > Planctomycetia > Pirellulales > Pirellulaceae > Novipirellula > Novipirellula sp. The sequence continues at coordinate 2,366 of NZ_JBFHFD010000027.1, read as the reverse complement.
CGTAAGGACAGTAAATGAGTTTTTCAGACGGACACCCTAAATGGATAAGCTGGCGTTCCATGGCATGGGAAACTGCGATGACGGCGACCGCTACTTGGAACATCTCTTTATACGCGGCACGATAGTGATCAAGCACGTCTCGCTTCGTGGCATCATACCCATGAAAGTGAACGACAAGGGGTATACCTGAACGCCGACACGCCTCCAGCACCTTGACTCCCATCACACCGTACTCCGCTAATACTACTTTCGTTCCGGTTCGCCGGAAAGCCTCGATATAGGCGGAATCAATTTCCCATTCCCATTCGCGATTCGCGATCAATCGAGACATCTTGCGTATCGTTTTTGAAAACCAGTCCTGTCGCAGAACACTATCCCCGCTAATGGTTGGCAAACCGCTCTGCAAGTAGACGGTTGCAGAAACGTTAGGCAAATATTCATTGTGTGCTCTGATAAATGTTTCCGATACGGTGTCGAGTTTTCGTTGAATGATGCAAGTTTTCAGTTTTCGTGCTCCATTATTAAAACATGTGGAATTCTTGATGACCGCTGCACAAGACAGTTAACCATGTCCTCATTGGAAAGTGCGTGATTCGCCTGCAAATTCACACTCGGCACACAAAGTTACTGGTGCAATGGTCAATAAGGCATTTAAGTGGCTTTCCATATCTGTTCAATACTGGATTGCATGCTCGAACTCATTGCAAAACATACGATACCGCAAACCTTGTCAATGAATATGGACATCATTGACAAACGATTAATTCAGGCCCGTGTAAGTCTACAACCAACCTCAATCATCGTAAGATGTTTGTGGCGTCAACTTCTTTTGGTTGATTGCACTTCGTGAGACGCTACTTTCGCGTGGTGCGAGCGGAGCCTGCGATGCCTGGCATCAAATATTGCGTGTTTTTGAAGGACTTTTCTGGGCGATCGCCTTTTATAAGCCTCTTGATTAAAGGCCGAAAAATCCAAGAGGAGATATTTCTTTTTGTCTTGCTCATTGGCCGCCGGCGAACCCACAATCCAAGTACTTGAGCTAAAGTTGCATCCCAGCCTCCAGTCGGCCAAAGCGAGATTTCATCAAATCCTGCGGACGCTAGATGTCGTTCAAGCGACCAAGGCGTATACCGATACTCATCATGAGGGCAGTCGTGCAATGGCCAAACAAATGGAACAGTAAAAAGAAAGTAAGCTCCAGGTTTCAAGACCCGATGTATTTCGCCTAAAGTGATGTCTGGATTGGGGCAATGCTCAAGTACCTCGGTTGCCATTGCTGAGTCAAATTCATCGTTGTCGAAAGGCATCTCTACCCCATCCCAGGTGTATTTTGCATCCTCGTACGCTCCATTGTCGTGCAGGTCAAGCGGTACATACTCAGAGACTTGTGAGTTAGACTCAATCAGTTCACGGTAGGGTTGATTGCCCGCTCCGACATCCAGAAACCGACCTCGAAATTGACATGATGCGTCTTCTACGGTTGTTAAAATTGCTTTGCGTATGACGTACAGATCTATGTTTTGCGACGTTAACCTAGGGTTTAAGTACGCTGAATACTTATTCATTTGAATTATTCATTACTCGTATTTTTTCTACTAGTTTTGGAAAATGTATCTGGCATTGATAATCTGGCATGGACTGCGACCACGGACAGTAAGTCATCAATAGCCAAACCTAAAGACAGCTGCGCGAAAGTCGACAATGTTCGCATTGGAAACGGCGTGATTTAGCTGTAAACCTCACTTGGCACACGTAAGAAACTAGCTGATAAGTCAATAGTCTTTTCGCCAGAGCACTCGTGTTGTCTCATCCCGCAAATTAGGTCTTGTTAGCGTACTCTCAAGATCTCCTTAAACATCTTTTTGTCACTTGTATCGTAACAAAATCACTTCGCGATGAGATTGATCTCATAGACGACCATCTTCAATCGCTTGGCTATTCAGTACTTCGCACACGTAAATAATTGCGTTGCATGTAGTTAAGACGCACCTCGCTTACCTAGTGTTGTACAGCACTTCACAAAAAAATTTCCACATGCGTCACGTTGTACTCACGCAGTTTCTTGAAATCAGATCCAGTAGATGCCGTCTATGTTCCCTCAATAGCGGTCCAATCGTCTACATTGACAGACGGAAGCAATGACTCAAGAATAAATTGTCGCCGAGCACCACCGATTGAGCGATTCCATACAAGAACGACAATTAAACGAGAATGGGTCTACCCCACCTAGGCTCTGTCTGAAAACCATGTTGCCCGTTATTTCGTACGAATGAGAGGTAAGTTAGTTCGAACGAAAGGGAGGAGGTAATCATGGTGGGGCGGCATTGCTTAACCGACGATCAATGGGAACTAATTGCGGATCTAGT
>NZ_JBFHFD010000026.1:0-31410 GCF_041583735.1 Novipirellula sp. | reverse complement strand
TGCCGGTGCCGTAATCGCTGTATTGCGATTGGTACGAATCGGCTTGGTTCGGATAGGATCCTGGATCGTAATTAGGCGGATTGGTTTGCCCCGGTGTAGCTTCGTCGGCCGGATAGCCCGAATTCTGTGCATCACGGCGATCAAGGATTTCACGTCCCTTGTCGATTGCCCGTCTCGCGTCCTCACGGATTTCAGCGCGATTAATATCAATACGCGTATATTCGCCGTCGCGCTGGATTTGAAACCAGCCTGCGGCGGATGCACCTGCGATTAACATGGCGAGGATGATCAGATTTCGCATGTTCGATTCCGTTCGGATGGGAGCTTCAGTCAGTACTGCGGTTGTCTCAACTTCTCGGCCCCAGAGCGAGATCAGTTTTCGAGAAACGCCAAGCACACCGATGACTTGCTAGCAAGTGACTCCGCGAATTACATCATGATGTCGAGATAGCCGGCGGCCAGCTGCTGCTGCAATTCGACCGCTTTGTTGACAAGCTCGACGGCAGTGTTTCCTGGAGTATTCGGAGCGGGCGGACGCCCCGAAGGGAGCGTATCAGCGACGCGGTCGTCGCTCCGCTGCGTCAAGCGGCTCTTGGAGGGATCTTGCACCTCCGAAACATGCGGCGGAGCCGCTTCCAGAATGGCGTGAGGACGGTGAGATAGCCCGAATGAATCGACCATAGCAGCGTACGAAATGAGTGAGAATCACCACCGGTCACTGGTGAACCGAGGATGTACAAAAAGTTGCGACAAACAACGTCAGCATTGCTTCCCCCCATGCCGTTCACGCTTCGATTGAACCGAGGTCCAAACGCCGTGATTCCTTAACCCGTATTCAAACTCTAGCTTGCAGTTTCATCGCGGGCTGCCAAAAAACAAAAATAATTGAGTTTGCGATGGACTCGGCCTGCACCGGCACCAACGCAGAGCGAATGATGGGCATGACGCTCCGCGATTACTTTTCTTTCACGGGCGCGGGTAGCTCAAGAAAAATCATCTTGGGTTTGCCAAGGGGCACACGAAAGGTTTTTGTCCATGGCGTCTGAGTCGCACTGCCACGAGGGTTCGTCGACATCCCGTACACCACCTGCAGCGTGACCGTGTCACGCGACGTCCGCTCGCGAATCACCCGCTTCAAGTCCGCCGTGTTTTTCACCGGCTGACCATCAATCGCAATAATCTGACCGCCAGCCTGGACCCCGGCCGCAGCCGCACCGCTGTCCGGATAAACCTTATTAATCACGGCACGTTCGGCATGCACATTGAGCCCCAGTCGTGGCCGGTCCACTCTGGCGGCGCCGTCCTCCTTTCCTGCATTGCTGGCTGGTTTTGCGGTGGACGAGTCCGGCTTTGTGGAAGTCTTTCGGGGTGGCGGCAAGGTTCCCTCCATCACCGTACCCCCTTTCGCTGCCTCGTTTGGCACGATGGCAATGGGGGGCACGGGATCGTCACCCCGTAGCGAGGTTGCCCCCGAGATACAGCAGACCGCAACAGCCACACGGGCGGTGCCCCCCGCCTTTAAAACATGCTTGATTTCAATCATCCCAGCAATAAACTCCTCTAGAGCCAACCTCGCTGCGGTAACCGCAAAACGATGTCGGGCGCTCGATGTCCTGTGATCCCCTCGGATAGTCTAACGGATCCAAGCGTCCGCCCCGCCCACGATCGCACTAAAATATCAGTGAAAGTGGCGAAAGCGAGCCTTCAGGTGCCCCGCCAATTCGCGACGGATCGCGGCATACCGTCAAACCATTTTCTTGTGTTACCACCCCAACACCCACATCGTCTATAATTTCCACTACAATTCGTACACCGAACCCCAAAACTCTATAGAGAACTTTCTATGTCCCGAACGTTTTCCGCGTGTGGCAGTCTAGTACTTCTGAGTTTGTTGACGTTGCCGATGGTGGTCGCCAAAGAGCAGGGCGATTCGCTTAGCGTTGGCGATGATGCACCTCAGTTTTCGGTCCAAGATGACAAGGGCAATCAATGGAAATCCGCCGACCATTTTGGCAAAAAGATCGTGGTGCTTTATTTCTACCCAGCCGACATGACCGGCGGCTGCACCGCACAGGCCTGTGCTTATCGTGACACGTTGGCCGACCTGGCTTCCCAAGAGGTCGAAGTCGTTGGTGTCAGTGGCGACTCGGTCCAAAACCACCAATGGTTCAAGAAAGCGCATCAGTTGAACTTTCCACTACTGGCCGACGTTGACGGCAAGGTTGCTGAAAAGTTTGGAGTGCCGATCACTCGCGGGTCAAAATCGGTCAAGGCGATGATCGATGGTAGCGAACATATTTTAAAACGTGATGTGACTGCCAAACGCTGGACATTCGTCATCGATCGCGATGGAAAGATCGCCTACAAGGACGACAAGGTCCAAGCAAAACAAGACCCCGCCAAAATCCTTGAAGTCGTCAAAGACCTGCAGTAGCGCACGCAAGCGTTCGCGTTAAATTGCGGCGTAGACGGCTCGCCTTCCCACCGTTACGACGAGGCATTATCAGCCGAATTTGCGCGGGCCTGTAAACATCCTCCCACCTGTTTTAACTCCCACCTGAGAAGTCTGTATGAATGATCGACGTTTATTCCTAAAGTCCACTGCGGCCGCAGCAGCGTTTACGGCGACCGCGACCAAGACACTTACGGCGCAGGACGCCACGCCGAGCGAGACGGTCTCGCTTGGCATCATGGGGGTCAACGGACGAGGCCGGGCAATCACGTCGGGCATGCTTGCGCTTCCCAACACTCGTATCGACTACATCTGCGATGTCGACTCGCGAGCCGCGGATCGAACCGCTGAATTGGTGGCGTCCAAACAGCAACAGCGTCCCAAAATTGTTACCGATTTTCGACATATCTTGGACGACAAAAACGTCGACGCGCTCGTGGTCGCGGCTCCGAACCACTGGCACGCACCGGCGACCATTATCGGGTGCGACGCGGGGAAACACGTCTATGTCGAGAAACCCTGTAGCGGCACGGCGGCCGAAGGCGAATGGGCACTTGCCGCCGCCCGACGCAACAATCGTGTCGTGCAAATGGGCACCCAGCGCCGCAGCTGGCCCGCGTTGGTCGAAGCGGTCAAAAAGATCCATGCGGGAGAAATCGGCGAGACCCTCTACGCTCGCTCGTGGTACAACAATCGGCGTGCTTCGATTGGCAAAGGAAAACCTGCCCCCACGCCTGATTGGTTGGACTGGGATCTATGGCAGGGGCCCGCACCTCGCCGCGAATTCAAAGACAATCTCGTCCATTACAATTGGCACTGGCACTGGCACTGGGGCAATGGCGAGATGGGCAACAACGGTGTGCATGGACTCGATGTCGCCCGCTGGGCGCTTGATGTCACTTTCCCGACGCGAGTCACCGCAGGCGGCGGCAAATATCGACATGATGATGATCAGGAAACGCCCGACACGATGATGGCCACCTTTGATTTCCCCGAAGGCAAAACGATCACATGGGAAGGGCTCAGTTGGTCTCCGCTTGGCCCGCACGACACCGGGTTTGGCATCAGCATCCATGGCACCAACGGGTCGCTGGTGATGCGTGGTGCTGGTTACACGATCTATGACATGAAGGGCAAAGAGGTCTCGACGAACTCCGGACCTGCCGGTGACCCTGACCACTTTACCGACTTTCTAACCGCCGTCCGATCGCCACGGCGAACCAATGCGGATATCGAGGAAGCTCACCGCAGCACGCTGTTGTGCCACTTGGGCAACATTGCCTTCCGCACCGGAACTGTCCTGCAAACCAATCCCGCCAACGGGCATATTGAACACAACGACGAAGCCAACAAGCTTTGGAGCCGTGAATATGCCAAAGGCTGGGAACCTCGAAAAGCATAAGCCGATTTTGGCTCCTCGCGGTCGATTTACTAACCACACTGCCGATGGCGGCTGCCATCCGCAGTGCCGCGACGCAGGTATTTTTTCAATGGCATGCGCCGCACGGTCCCCCCAGACTCGAACGCGAGTGATTTTTGTGGGTGGCGACCGCGCGGCTCACCCCGAAAGCGTTCCTAAGTTCAATACATCGGACAATCGCCGTCCCTCCCCCCCTTCGGCTGATCCTTATCAGCCCGCCTCAAAAAACAATCCTCCGTTTCGCGAAGCATCATGCTGACGCAAATCCGTTTCATCTCACCACTTTTATCCCACCTTGCTTTCCCCTGAGCCAATCCAATGAGAACCTCCTTTTGCATTATCGCGATGCTCTTTTCCACTCTCTCTGCGACCGCCGAAGAACCGCTATCGATCGGCATCATCGGCTTGGACACCTCGCATGCCATTGCGTTTACCAAAGAATTCAATCGAGAACCGGCTCAGCCTGAACTTGCGAATTGCCGTGTTGTCGCTGCGTATCCCTATGGCAGCCGCGACATCGAATCGAGCTCGAGTCGTATCCCCAAGTACACCGAAACGGTGAAAGAAATGGGAGTCGAGATTGTCGATTCGATCGACGCGTTGCTCGAGAAAGTCGATTGTGTGCTGCTGGAAACCAACGATGGCAAACCGCACCTAGAACAAGCCCTTGCGGTGTTCAAAGCGGGCAAGCCTGTGTTTATCGACAAGCCGGTCGGTTCAAACCTCAGCGAAGTCGTTGCAATCTATCGCGCTGCGAAACAATACAACGTGCCGATGTTTTCCAGTTCATCGCTGCGATACATCAGCGGAATCGACGAGATCAAATCGCCTGGATTTGGAAAAGTTCTCGGCTGCCAAACCTACAGCCCCTGTTCACTCGAACCGTCGCACACCGATCTGTATTGGTATGGCATCCACGGTGTCGAGGCCTTGTACGCTTGCATGGGTCCTGGATGCGAAAAAGTGCGACACGAATCCACCCCCGCCGCGGAACTTGCCACGGGCCAATGGGATGACCAACGACTCGCAACATTTCGAGGGATCAAGTCGGGCAAAAGTGGATACGGCGGCATCGCGTTTGGCGAAAAACAGGTGCTGCCTTTGGGGGACTACGCTGGCTACAAGCCGCTGCTTGTACAAATTGCGAAGTTCTTTCGAACTCACGAGGCTCCGATCGATGCCGCCGAAACCATCGAACTCTATGCGTTCATGCAAGCGGCGATGGAGAGCAAGGACCAAGGCGGCCAATACGTGAGAATCGCCGACGTGATGGCCAAGGCCGAAAAGGAAGCCGACGCGTTACTGGCGGAATAACGGCTCGAGACGATTGGAACCCAACATGGCGTTGCACGTGTAAGCCGGATCACAGCGGAGCGATGATCCGGCATGACCGCAGTTGCAACGGTGAGCTCACCGCTGAATTCACCGTCGGCACGCCGGATCGGCCTCGCGTTAGGTGCTGTTTGGAAATAACTTCGTCATTCGAATTTTGTTACAAATCACGCGGGTTGAGTGTTTCCTCTGTCGTGGACAAGGCTACGAGTCCCGCCGTGCCACTAAGTCGCTGGGACTCGTAGCCTCGTCCACTACGTCCAAAGCTGGCCGACCTACGCCCATTCCGGTAAAGCTCTAGCGGAACGGCCCAAACGCCACCGGAGGGTTCGTGTCGTTCGGGAAACATTTTGAACTGACGAAGTTATTTCCGAACGGTTCCTTAGCGTGAATTGATCAGGACTACGCCATGTCTTGGTCCGGACTAACCTAAGCGGTCCGTGGCCACGTGATATTGTGGGTCTTCGGAAACGTTGACTTCGACAAAGTCGCCTGCTCGATCGAGCAAATCACGGCACTCGGCGCTCAAATGCGTCAGGTGCAAACGCTTACCTAATGACTGGTACTTCTCAGCTAGCGTGTTGATCGCCTCAAGGCCCGATTGGTCATACACACGTGTGTAATAAAAATCGATAACCACATCTTCGGGATCGTTTGCCGGATCAAACAAGTCTTTGAACGAAGAAACCGAAGCAAAGAATAATGGGCCATGCAGCTGGTAGATCTTGCCACCGACTTCGTTGATCGTGATGTCGGCACCCAAGTTGGCGGCATGCTTCCAAGCGAACACGACCGCGGAAACGATCACACCCAAGATGACTGCGGTTGCCAAATCATGCATCACGACGGTGTAACCGGCAACGAGCACCATTACGGCGACATCGCTCAGCGGCATCCGGTGAAACATCTTCAGCGATGCCCATTCAAAGGTTCCAATCACCACCATAAACATCACCCCCACCAACGCGGCCATTGGAATCTGTTCAATCCAGGGTGCTAGAAACAAGATGAACATCAACAAACAAACTGCCGCGGTGATTCCCGACAACCGGCCTCGACCACCCGAGTTGACGTTGATCAGCGATTGACCAATCATCGCACATCCGCCCATCCCGCCGAATAACCCACACACAATGTTCGCAGCCCCTTGGCCGATACATTCTCGGTTACCACGTCCACGCGTCTCGGTAATTTCGTCGATCAGCGTCAATGTCATCAACGATTCAATCAACCCCACACCGGCCAGCGTGATTGCGAATGGAAAGATGATCCAAAGCGTATCGAAATTCATCGGCGGCATTTTGTAGTCAAGAAAGAACAAGCGAGGCAGTCCACCACTGATTGATGCTGCGGATTCGCTCTCGGTTCCATCCGCTGCTTCGGCATTGGCAGCCGCTGCGACCGCGTTCACGGCATCCACACGATTTTTCGTCTGGGGCGTCATGGCGACGGTCGAAACGTCAAGCGAGCTGGTTTCGTCGGCAGCGACTTCGTCAGCATCGGCCCGACTGGCCGCGATCGCTTTGGCCCGAGCTTGCGTGTTCAGCATGTCGCCGACGGTTGCCACGATGTTTTCGCCCGAACCGGATTCGCTCTTCATCAAGTGGTTGATTCCCACCGACAGCAACGTGACGGTCAAAATCGCGGCCAGCGACGAAGGGATCGCTTTGGTCATCTTAGGCAACAACCAAATGATTCCCATCGTTAGCGCCACCAACACCAACATCACCATCAATGGCGTGCCACTGAGAAAGGTCAAATTTCCGCTGGCTCGATCCAACGTTTGAAAACTGCCAAATTGCGCCATGAAAATCACGATCGCCAATCCGTTAACAAACCCTAACATCACCGAGTGGGGCACCAACCGGATCAATTTACCGAGCCGTGCGGCTCCGATCACGATCTGGATCATGCCGCACAACACCACCGTGGGAAACAAATACTCGATCCCCTGGGTTGCCACCAACGCGACAACAACCACGGCCATCGCACCGGTTGCACCCGAAATCATTCCAGGACGTCCGCCAAACGCAGCGGTGATCAAACCGATGAAGAATGCCGAATAGAGGCCGATGATCGGGGAAACTCCCGCGACAAACGCAAACGCAATGGCTTCGGGAACAAGGGCAAGAGCGACGGTCAAACCCGACAACAAGTCATCCTTGGCCGTCGCGGTTCGTGAGCGGAAAAAATTTAGCATGGCAGGTCAGAAATCGATCGAAAACGATTCGGAATATGGGAAAGGACGTAGAGAACCGTCGCAGCTAAGATCCTTGATTTAGGCAAAACCCAATCCATCGACGGAGAAACCAGCAGCGTGAAACCAGTGGCTTTATTGCCGCGGACTATAATCCTCACCCATTTTCCGTCAACATCGCTTTGACGACCATTCATCAGGCACGGCAAGGACGATTGCATCGCAATGATGCATCAGCGTGAAGATCGTCCCCGTTACGTCGTCCGCGGGGGCAACATCGGGTCCAAACAGGTTGCCTATGCCGGGTTACCGCATCATCGCTGACCGCGTTAAGAAAAGTTCAGACCAAGCCAAGAGTTCACGCAAAGTAACGGTCACGTGGATTGCAGTGGTCGGCCCATCCCCCCCAACAGCGATCAAGATGCCGTATTGGAATTGCGCTGAAGACTGCAACCGCATAAACGCGTCTGCAACCGCATGAACGGACGCGGCGAATCAGACTGGTTCCCGTTCAAGCGGGATCGAGCGATCGGTTTTCGCCAGAATCAGACTCAACGACATGAAACATGCGTTCTAGCCGCGTCACCGCAAAGACTTCTTGAACCGCTTCGCCGACCTCGGTAAGGATCAATTTTACCCCCAATTTACGTGCTTTACGGTTGATCTCAATCAACTCGTTGACCCCCACGCTACTTAGCCTGTCGACGCCCCCCAGGTCCAGCTTCAACGTCTGGACTGGATTGCTTTGGAGTGGCTCGGATTCGGTTTGCCAGCGCATCCAGCGAACCAAGTCTTGCGAGAGCTTTCTCGCGGTTTTCAGGGAGTTAAGTTGTTGGGTCGAGCAAGAGACGGTCTGTTCCGGTCCTTTGTTTTTAAAGAGATCTCGATGCGGTTTATCTGCAGGATTCGCAGTGTGATTGATGGGGACGTTTCCTAAATTGCTCATACTTCTCTGTGTTTTTTGTTCGCAGAGTGGATTACCGATTCCCGGTAAGTTTGGGTAAGCATACCCGAAAACCAAGCCATCGGCAACCAAAAGCGTGGCGCCCCTCAACGATCACGTCTCACCGAACACGGCGAATCGACAGCAGTCCTGGCTCAGATGCATCCAGAGTCTACTGCGAGAGGCTTTCCGGCTTTACACATTTTGCGGGTTACGCTTTCTGTGGCGCATCGACCTCGTACAGCACGATCACGAGCACATCATTCGCTGCAAAACTGCTTAAAGGTCCTCCGGACGAGTTGGGCGAACCGGACATGTTTCCAGTGATCGAAATCACACGTGCGCCACTCTTTCGCATCCAGCGATTGATTTGGTACTCCATGTCCGCGACTTCGGTATCCACGCTTTTGAACATTTTGATTTGATGCATAGGACGTCCTCGTTGCTATTGGGTTGGATCTTGTTGGGTCGCAATATTGTCGTCCGAAACGAATGACGACGGAAGAAGTAGAGTGATATAGAAGTGGGGTAAATTTCCGTTGATGTTGCGAATGTGCCAAGAGGGGTCACTACCGCGAGGGGCGCACAGCACATGCAACTGCTAAGACCGCAATATGTTAGCGTGATTCAAGCGTCTCGTCGTCGTCGACCACCGCAGTACTCAGCGGCCGGAACGCTTTGGGAGGCGGTTCATTTTCAGGTTCCCAAATTCGCAGCGTCACTTCATCGATCATCACTTCGCCATCCCCCATCAATTCGAACATCACGCTAACTTCGGTTTCTTCGAGCGTTTGACGATACAAGCGAACGGGTGTCCACGCCGACCGGCCTCGCACTAACACGCCCATTTCTTGGCCGCCGATCGAATCGTACACTAGCACTCCTTGATGCGGTCGCCCAAAACCAATCGTTCGCACAAGCGCATCCATCCGAACCGCGGTATGAGCGGGGACACGGACGGAGGGGCTGCGGATTTGGATCACGGTTCCCTCGTAACCACCCGGCAGCGGGTCGTCCGCAATCGCGGTCGCACGCGCCAACAGCGCGCCGGGTCCCGCGTAGGATCCACGACTGGCAAACACCACTTCGCTTTTCGCTCGGCCCTCGAGTCGCTTGCCAAATTTCCAGCGTTCTTCGTTCAACGATTCGGCGGTATCAAGTGCGCCCGCGGTCAGAAAATTGCGGCTCCAACCGCGATCTTGAGTTAACGGATACCACATCGTCTGGACTTCGGCCGCGCCGCAATCGATTGGTGGACAACTGGTGGGCCGTGGCCAATCGGGCATCAATGTTTCCGCAAGCTGCCATTCGCTACGCAGCGCCCATGCGTCGGCGCGACGTGCCATACGCAAGGTTGCATCGGAATCCCCGGCGCGATACAGCGGTTCGGCTTCGGCAAGCGTTCGTCCGGCGACGTCAATCAAATCCATCGGCGCAGCACGATTGCCGACCCGCGATGCCGAGACGGTCTGCCACTGGTTGCGTGTTTGGCGAACCAAGTCACCGGCAAGCTGCCAACGATCCAGCGCGGCTTGGCGGGCAAACCGTGCTGCGGATTGGCTCAATGCGCCCCCCACGCTGGGATCGCTGCTGATCACAATAATCTCTGCAGCATCCGGTGACACAATTGACAACCGTGCTCCGGTAGCCGTGACGTCGGCGGCCAATCGCTGTGCGGTGAAATTCGTCAATCGCCAGATCGTCTTTTTGGAATCGGTCGGCGACAGGACCAACTCGAGTGTCTGGCCATCACCCGCCAAGACTTCCGAACCACGTGATGTCTTTGACGTCAGCAGCACGACGTCGACATCGTCTTTTGATAGCCGGGTGCAGTAATAGGGAGCCCCTGTGACACGAAGCGGCGTCACCGGCGTCGCGCCGGCAATCCACGGCTCCAGCATTGCGATCATGCGATTCACATAGCTCAGCGCCATCGAACGCTGCGTGTCCAGCTCGGTGCCGGAGGCCAATGAATGAGTCGAACGAAACAGAATCGCATGCGGTGCAATCTCGAGACTTCGCATCGCTTGTAGCCACATCGAGTGCCATCGAAAGCCGCTCGGTTGCGGAGCACCGATGGAATCGGCGATCGCTTGCGTTTGCCGCAGCGTCCGTTCAGGCGGCATGCTCATCACTCCCGCTGCCATTTGCACCCGGTCGCCGACGCGGCGAGCAAAATGGGTCATTTCAGCGACTTCCTCTTCGGCGGTTAAGCCTCGTGCCCGGATCGGCATCTCATGCACCATCGCGTCCATGATCGTCATGTAACGCCGATAACTTTCCGAAGGAGCACCGACAATCGGACGCTGCCACGGACCGGGGAATGCACGAAGCCGACGTGCTGTTAAATCCGCCGCGTCGACTCGTGTCGAGTCAAGTGCTTCGTTATGTCCGATGTACCAAGCGGCAACCGGTTGAAGCAGCGATTGCAGCGCGGGATCGGGTGCCGACGGGGCGGGCGCATAGATTGCCACTCGCGTTTGGATCGCTTCATTCAAAAGCAGTGCATCGGGAGGCGACGAGAGTTGGACAGCATCGAAGCCGAGCGAACGTACCCACGCCAGCGGTTCACCGTTGTGCTGTAGGATACGTGTGACCTTGCCATTAGGAAACACATTCATGCGACTCGCGTCGTCCGGAATCGACGCGGCCTGCGGATCGACGCGGCTCGCTGCGGCGCGATCGTCATCATGCCCGGACGTCGCCGGATGTGGCACCGTCGCGCGGGAAACATCACTAACGCTGACAATCCCGTCGACTCGCAATTCATCGAGTCGCAGCGCGGTGACGCCTACTCCGCTATAAGCGTTCACGATCACGGCATCGACGTAAGGATCTTTTAAATTCACATCCGCGCCATGCTCGCCACGCAGCGCCATGGTTTTCAGCCGTAGCGGACGCTCGATCATGCCAATCCCAATCGTGGCATACTGGCCGGAATCGTTATAGCTTGCCCCGTAAACGATCACCGACGCAGGTCGTCGCGAAGGTTCGGGACGCAAGTAGGGAAATCGAACGCGAAAACCGATTCGTGCGCCTGGTCGGGCGCTCATCACGGCGACGTTTGCCGTCAATCCATCGATCGGAACGATCGGCTCGATCGGGTACGCCAACACCGCTTCGGTGCCATGGGTCGCGTTGATCGTCACCACTTCGCATGCGCGGCCGTCGATTCCCCCGTCCGCCAAATGTTTGTGCGTCAGAATCCGTGCATCGCAATCGGAGGTGTCCAGCTGCCAACGCGGCGGGTACGCATCGAGCGAATCATACAATTGGGCGCAACAGCGCGGTACGCTTAACGCCAATCCCGCAACCGCAAAAACCAACCCGCGAAGCACAACGCGCAGGGTTTGCCAAGACGGTTTGACCGACGACGATTTGGATTCGGATTGCCTTGGCAAGGACATTGATCGTTGACCACAGGGCTCGGACTCGGAACAATCAGCCACAGTTGCTCGTTCGTCTTCCGCCACGGTGAACTTTCACCTGTGCGACAACCCGCTACCAGCAACTCACAGCCGAGATGTACGGCAAATGCGACAGCGTGTTGAAAAAAAAACACATCCCGTCGAAAGCCGTCTCTAAAAACGTAAAACGTTTCCATACCAAGATTTAGGGCATCAAGCCAAGAGGAAGTCGGTTGAAAAAATGCAACGTTGCATTTTGACATCAACACCGACCGAATCATCCTAAGTCATTAACTGGAAACGCCTTACAATCGAATCAGAACTCTCGGCCAGGGAATCGGCACTTCGAATGCGATGGATAGCAAAGCATTACAAGACACCACTTGCTGATTTCACTCTACGGAGCACAACCGAATGCCTAAGACCATTGGATCGACCAACAAGCTGAACGAAGACACTCCTGTGGAGCTGCAAGAGATGATCAACGCGATTAATTCGCTTCCCGCCCGCTACCGCGATGCAGTGGCTCCGGCATTGGACCGCGTGGTCGAGTGCAGCACCCGTCGTCGACGCATCCTGAACTTGGTTCAAGAAGCGTTGTCACAGCTTCGCTTGGACATGAAGTACTTGATCTTCGACCTGGAAGCGACCCGCCGCGAACGCGACTCGTACCGCGAGCAACTCGAAGAACGCGGCCAAGGCTAACCCCTGCCCAACAGACGTGTCCGCCAACCGCTGTTCACTCAATTCCCAGCACCTTTGCCGGGAAAGGCTCAGGCGGCCGCGGTCCAGTTGGAGTGATTTTCTCGAAGATTGAACCCAACCTGTTTTTCACGACGTCAATCTGCTCACTTGCTTTGCCAGCGGGTGGCTCTGCGGGCAAGTTACGAGCGTCCAACAGTTTGCTGTCCTTGCGGAACAAACGCCACGATCCGTCAAACAGATTCTCGCCCTTGCCCGCGATCCCGTGATGTACCCATGCTCTCGGGGTACCGACGCGACCATGAATCTGCGGCGCGATACTGCGTCCATCTAGCGATAGCGAGGCGGGGATCGCGGTCCCCGTCAATTCGCAAAAGGTCGGAAACAGGTCGACGACATCCACTAAGTCGTCACAGACGCCGCCGCCAGCCACCGATTTTGGCCCCCACACGATCAGCGGCACATGCGTGCCAGCATCGTTCAGCTGAAACTTGCCGCCGTTGACGTTCCCCGCGATTGTATGCCGAGTGTGTTTGAGTTCACGGGGTTGCCCCGACTTGGGATTTTTGAAATCCACGTCGTGCGTCCCGTTGTCGCCCATAAACACCACATAGGTGTTGTCTCGAATCCCAAGCGTTTCGACGGCATCGAGCAACCGCCCCACCAATTTGTCCATGTAATGGATCATGTTCCCAAGCTGGGCCTGCCGTCCAAGTGCTCGATCGTCTGGTGTTTCGATGATCGGATCATGCGGCAGCAGTTCATTGTGCAGAATGAAGAACGGTTTGCCTGCGGCTTTGGCCTCGGTCATCTGCTCGATCACATAGTCGGCTAACACATCGGGACCAAAACGATCGGCAATGTCTCCGCGAACGCGGCCATCTTCGTTCAGCGTGGGGTTCCAATGACGCAGTGTCTTGTTTCCGTCACGCCAAATCTGCCAAATGCACCATGAATCAAAGCCGGCATCCCGGACATGGTCGGGCCATACCTGCAGTGTCGCCAATTGCCACTTTCCGGTAACGCTTGTCGTGTAGCCGCCGGATCGCAGCAGCTGGGCAAACGTCGGCAGCTTTTGAAAATCTACTTTTTGACGCGTTCCATGGTGGACCGGTAATACGCCAAGATGTCCATGCCGGGTCGTATAGAGTCCGGTGTGCAGGCTGACTCGCGACGGCGTACACACAGGGCTGGCGTAGGCGCGACTGAATCGGATCCCAGCCGCCGCCATCTGATCGAGACGCGGCGTCTTGAAATCCAGTCCACCATAACAATTTAACGCTTCATAGCCGATATCGTCGGCATAGATCATCAAAACATTAGGCTTCTCGGCAGCGTTCAAGTGGATCGCAAACGCGCCGTTCCAGCAGAGCAAGACAGCCATCAAGTACAAGAGAGTTATTTTCATCGAGCAAGTCTTTCGAGCATGACGTGAGGGGGGGGAATCTGTCGCCTCGACAACGAGGGAAGCATTCTCGACTGCGATTTGTACCGCCGCAGCTTATTTGCGTTTCGACTTTATAGAGCGAGCGTATTCCCAGCGATCTTTCCACTCGGCAAAAAACGGCTTGTATGCATCGACGTCGGTCCACCATCGCGGCTCGGGATGGTCCGGATCGACTTTGCCGGCGGGATATTCTTTGCCAGCCACGCTCTTTCCGACAGACGCATTCCATGCGACAAGCGCTTGCTGCAAACGTTTTGCCACCTGTGGATGCTTGGACGTCACGTCGGTGGTTTCGGTAGGATCATTTTGCAAGTCGTAAAGCACGAATTTGGACCGATCCAAATTCTCGGCTAGCAATTTGAAGTGATTGTCGATCAACGCCGCCTTATTCGAGAAACGAAAGGGAATCGGTTTTTCACGCGGCCCCAACTCTTTTTCAAAGAGCGGCTTTAGGCTAACGCCATCAAGTTCATTGGGTGCGACGGATTCATCGAGCGACAACAGATCAACGAGCGTCGGAAAGATATCCATCGTACAGGCGGGATAGTTCGTGACGCGTGGTTTGATCATCGCGGGCCACTCGACGATCGCGGGAACACGTAGCCCGCCTTCGTACAAACTTCCCTTGTGGCCTCGCAGTCCGCCTACAGTATCGGGCTTAATCTTTGGCAGTCCTCCATTGTCACTGCAGTACCACACCAAAGTGTTCTCGGCGACCCCGAGCCGCCGCAGCGAGTCTCGCAAGGTCCCGATGCTGCGGTCCATCGCCACCAATTCCCCATAGTGGTGCCGCGAGTCTTTGTCGAGCGATTCAAACGATTTCAAATCGTCATCCCCCGCTAGCCACGGCGAATGAGGTGACCCGAACCAAACTACGGTAAAGAACGGTTGATTCGCTTTGGATTGTCGCGAAATAAAATCGATCGCTTCGGTCATCGCCACGTCCGACGAATCGCCCGTGAATTGTTCGAACTTGCCACGCCGGCTCATCAACGGATCACGATCAAAAAAATTGGTGACCGAAACCCATTGGTCAAAACCAAAATGTCCAGGATGATGTGCGTCGGTGTGCAGGACAGGAACCCCAGGACCACGCAGGCCATTGAGATGCCATTTCCCGAAATGCCCGGTCACATATCCGGCATCCTTCAGCACACTGGCGATCGTGGTCTCTTGCAAACGCAACGCATAACCATGCGACTGAACCCCGGTGCGGTCATTCGATCGTCCTGTCAAAACACTCGCCCGCGTTGGCGAACAAACGGGGGCACCCGCGTAAAAACGATCTAGCCGCAAACCACTCTCTGCCATTGCATCGAGGTGTGGCGTTTTCAAAACGGGGTGGTTGTAATAACCGGTTTGACCCCATCCTTGGTCGTCCGTCATCACCAACACAATGTTGGGGTGCGACGGCGATTTCGCAGCGGCCTGCGTCGGGGCATCGGCGTGACAGTGTCCGCCCCACCGGAAAGCCGCCAGCGATACGGAAACGCAAAGGACCACGAAAAAACGAATTTGGGAACGAACGAGACGGTGGTTTCGAGATGGCATGTTGAGTTCTCAGGCGGGACGCTATTCGTATCGCCACAGCGTAACATGAACCGCATCGACGTGCAGGCAGCAAAGGGCAAATGGAATCGTCAACCCGCCGCGGGACCGCCCCCAAACCGACGACGAGGTATACATGTCCGGGTCAATGATGTGAAAGCGATGCCAAGGATGGCTGTCTTTAAAAACGCCGTGCAATTGCTTCGTGGTGACCGCCGACCGATTATTAGGAGGCATTGCGATGCCGGCATAGTACATCCATCCCGCGGTTGCGGTACGATTCAGCATGTGCAGGACAGCACGAATGAGCCGCGATCGGGGTTGCGGTCCGGCGGAGCGAACGAAGTTCCTCCGCAATTCGTCCTGGATGGCGGTATTTGCCAAGCCCCTTTTTTAATTGTTTCGAAGGCGTGTTTTCTCATGCGGATCCTGCTCACATTGCTTTCGTTAGCCGTGGCGTTTGCAACCGAGGCAAACGCGGGCGATTCCATTCGATTGCCGGTGATCAAAGACAACTCGATTGTCATGGTCGATGGCGAGTGGGACCAGAACGCAGGTCAGCAAGGCCAGATCCGTGTCAAAGGCAACCAGCATATCGTCACCATGGCGTTTGATATGTCCGCCGTCGCGGGCAAACGTGTCAAGCGAGCCACGCTGGTGTGCGTTCAAGGAGAACAACACATTTCCGGTGTCACGCTATCCACGATCGCAAGCCCTTGGGATGAAGCTAGTTCCAACGGTCTGACCGCAGGGATCGAAGGCGTTGACGACTGGGGATACGCGGGTGCTCGGTTTCCGGCCGTCTCTGGCGGGAATGCCTTTACGTTGGTTCATCAGTCGAGGTCTTTGGTCCGTGATGGCAAGTATCATTGGGACGTGCCAGCCGACATGATCCATGTGATGGCGATGGGGCTCGCGGATGGTTTGGCCATTCACGAACACGACGCGGACTATCGGCGAAACCCGACCATTTTCTCGCATCACCAGTCGAGCAAGGAGCCGTACCTACTTGTTGAACTCGACGATTCGGCTGACGCGGATCCCGAGGCTGCCAAAAATCTGCAGTTGGAATCCCCTGATATCGAATCGGCTCAGTTGACGCTGACTTCGCCAATGCATGGTTTTGCTTATGAAGTTACCGTGGATGGCAGTTCGCTCGGCCGACACAACATCCCAATGGTAGTGCCGGGGCGCCCACAAACCATTCCACTTCGCGACCTAGCTTCGTCGATCCCCCCTGACCAACCGTATGAAATCCGCGTTGTCACCCTGAATCGCACAGGCCAACGTTCACCCCCCGCAGTGCTGCGAGGCGTGATCCTGAAGTCGAGACCAGTCGATCGCCCGTCGCTAACGTTTGCACCACCACACCCTTCGCCAATCCCCGGGCTAAGCGTGATTCCGGTCACGGACAAGTTTGATGCGTCGGGAAAGGGGGTAGGAGAACTGCCGGAAAACTATCGGACTCACAATCCGATTTTTGATGGCAAACGAGTGCAACTCACCGCCGCGGCGGGCGAAGTCGTCGGATTCCAGCTGTTGCTGCGAGGCGACGACAGCGAACAAGCATCCGTTAAAGTGCATGTAAATGCACCTGCGTCGCGTGTCGAATTACATCAAGCGGTCTATGTGCCGGCAAACGGCCGGATGATCCCCGATCCACTGTTACCGATGCCAGAGACCGTTTCGCTCAACCCCGATACGGATCAATGCATTGTTGCCGACATCTACATTCCGTTCGATGCATCACCAGGTGTTCGCACAGGGAAAATCACGATCTCCGACGGACGTGTGGTGCCGCTATCAATCAAGGTCCATCCTTTCACATTGCCTCGCCAAGCGACATTTCTGTGCGAGATGAATGGCTATGGACTTCCCGATCACGTCGACGATTACTACGCTTTGCAGCAGATTGCGTATGACCACCGCGTGCACGCCAATATCCTGCACTATTCACACAACACTGCGGCCCCCGGCGCAAGGAAAAGCAACCTTGACATGCGTCTTCGTTCCGGACGACGCATGGACAATCAGCGGTACGATGACATTCAACCGGATTCCAAAACGGGATACTGGAACGATTTTGTAGAAGCCTTCGGGCCGTACATCGATGGTTCGCTGTTCCAAAATGGGCATCGTGGTCCGATCCCGGCACCCGGATTTTACTTGACGTTTCACGAAAGCTGGCCATTGAATTGCCGACCCTATTTCAATGGCGATCTGGACGCCTACCAAGCGTTCAGTGCACACCCTGAGTACGCTCGAACGTACGTCAATATCTTGCAAGACTTTGCGAGACTTGCTGATTCCAAAGGCTGGAATCAAACCGGATTCCAGGTGTACTTCAATAACAAGGGATCGCTCGACCAAACGACGAAAGCGCCGTGGATTCTGGATGAACCGACCAGCTTTTGGGATTTCCGGGCGCTACAGTTTTATGGAGAGTTAACCGATCGCGGCCGCGAAGTCGCAGCAGACGTGCAGATCGATTATCGCATCGACATTTCGCGTCCCGAATATTGCCGAGGCCAGTTGCACGACCGCGATGATCTTTGGGTTGTCTCCTCCGCCGCGTACCAAAACTACCGGCGTCTGGTCACCGACCGCATGCAGCGTGATGGACTGAAGGCGTGGGTTTATGGAACCACGAATCACGTCCACGAGAGCAATCGCAACGTCCAAGCCTGGGCACTGGACGCATGGCAATACGGAGCAACCGGAATCGTTCCCTGGCAAACGGTCAACAAAACCGGCAGTGCATTGACGAACGCCGATCAGTTGGGACTGTTTATCTTCGCCAAAGATCCTGATGGCCAAACGGTCGTTCGTCACTCGATGCGGCTAAAAGCCTATCGAGATGCACAGCAATTGATCGAGTACCTGAACCTGCTGCAGCAACGACGGGGTTGGACTCAGCAGCAGATGCGACGATTTGTCAACCAATACGTCGACCTGAACGTTCAGGTTCACAAAACCGATGAGGTGGACGCCGGAACGTCGGCATACGGTAGGCTGTCGTCAACGGGGCTAGAGAGTCTTCGACTGGCAACGGCAAAGCTGTTGGCGGCCGGCTAAGCCCGGACTCGCATCGATCAAGAATCAGCGTCGCAACGCTCATGCAATAACGAGCGTCGTGGACGCTTGCAAAAGATCCTTTGCGGGTAAAGTGATCTTTACCAAGATTTACTACCGCAAGACTCGGCGGGCGTTTGGATCAGGGCTTCGAGTCGAGCGACAAGCACAAACGCGGGACAAACCGTGCTTATCAACGGCGGGTCGCCGGTCACCCCCTCCCCTAAATTTATTCGAAACGGCCAAGGCTATTGGTCGAAAATGGGGGCGGGATCGGGTACGATTTTGCTTACGTCCCCTTTCTGGAAGCCCATTTGAATCAAAACATGATCGACCCAAACGCCCCACCGCAATCTCCGCAATCCTTGTCCACCTCCCCCACGCTGTGGCAAACGTATCGGCCGCACATTATTTCCGCAGTGCTGCTGATCGTGTTCGGAGGGATCGCGGTGGCGATGATCAACAGCGGTGGGGAACGCCGAAGAGCGGCCGAGCCGATGCAAATCCGCGACCGTTGACCGTACACTCTCAATTTGTGGGGGCATTTTGCACGCTTCGTTTCGTTGATCCGCGAAGTTATCGCACCAGCCGGATCCCGAGTGGCAACGCGTCTCCAAAAATCGCGGCTTCCTCTTCGCTTTCGAGCCGTCCACCGTTTCTCAATAATTCAAGGTAATGAGGCGGCGCCGATCGGCTCGCAAGATATTCGATCACTTCGTCTCGCACTTGCGGTGCCAAGTCGCGATAACGGTCACCGGTTTTACGTGCGATCTGAACCAGCGCCAGCATCCAAACCGATTCATGCGCGGCCGCATCGGTGCTGCGGTCCAAGCGAATCAATGACTCGACCCAGTTCGCAACCTCGTGTGCCCCGACGCATCCATTCAGCGGACCATACAGCGGTTGACGACTGCCCAAACGACCGATCGCCCATAGTAGCGCATGACGGATTTTTTCGTTCTTCTTGTGCAAGACCGCTTCGATCGCAACTCGTCCTAGCGTGACTTTATCGCTAACGGCCAAACGTTCCAAAGATCCGATCAATCGCCACGCTTCGGCAGCCTCGTGGGGCTCGACTTTTCGCGTTCGATTTTTTAGAGCACTGATCCATGGCGCGGCGAGTTGAGCTTGTTGTCCCGCAGTCAAACCGCCGGAAATCCGTCGCCACAAGATCATCGATTCGGTACGCGATGCGGCGGCGGGGAACACCAATTTGTTGTGCACACACCGCCACACTTGCGAGACTCGCCAATCATCAACGGCAACGCCGTATCCCGGCCGCAAACAGAATCCGACGAGATTGAGCCAACGTGATTCGTGCTGCGGCGATTGACGACGGCCTTGTTGATTGTCAAGCAGAAATTGCCATTGGTCGCGAAGCAGCGACGGAGGCCAATCGTTGCGATGCGTTTCGGTAATCTCTTGCAACCGCTTTACCAACTGGTTGGGTTTCCATTTTGTCTCCGAGTCACCAAACACGTTTTGAATCGCCTCAGCACACTCGGCCGCGGTGTCCGAATCCACGATTCCACGAGCTTCGCCGGTTCCGGTGTGGGCATCCCGGTCGGTTTCCAGCGTGCTGCGAATATCGAACTCCAGACGCCAACGTTTGCTCGATTCACTATCGACGCAGTACAAACCGACCGTCCCAATCTCACTCAACTCGGCTTCAATCACCACATTGATCGTTTCGTCCTTGCGTCGTTTGCCCTGCACCAATGCGGTACAAATCGGAGGCAATGGCGAAAATTCTTTGCGATCGATTTCAATCAAAGCTCCTACCGGATCGGCCAACCGCGTACTGCTGACCCACAACGGAAACTGCACCGGCGCCCCGATTTGCAATTCCAGCGGATGTCCATCGGCGCGGAATCGTTGGCCTGCTTCGGCAGTGCCGGGAATCAAACATAACCCTCGTGGTGGGTGGTCAGCGACTTGCATGTAATAGGAGCGTCCAAGATTTGCGGCGATTCGAACTCCGTGCCCGCGCCGCACGCCTGCGTAATAGGCAGCACCTTGCGCGACTGCCAAATCGAGCCGCGGCGAATCCAATACCCCCGGCTTCCAATCGGCATCGTCCCCGGCGAACCATCGCGACAACGAATCCACAATTCGCTGGCGAACCGCAGGTGCTGACATCACGCCGCCGTTGAACAATACCAGTGCCGGTCGTTCCGCCGAATCATCGTCTTGTTCATCCAGTCCCGTGCGGCGGTGAGTATGCAGGAATTCGGCCAGATGTCGGGTAATCGCCGCATCCGCCGCGTAGGGCAACCCAAACTCTTGAAATCCACTATCGCCCGCAATGGCGGTTGCGTCCAACTCGACCATCGGAAAGAAACCATCCATCAGCGCCGCATCGATCTCCGCCGCCGTGACTTCGACCTGGATGCTACCGCCAACCAATCGAGAGCCTTCCGAGGGCAGATGAATCGTGTACGATTCAGGGCGATCATGTTGCAGCATCGTTTCCTTGACCGTCCGCGAAACCTGAACTAAACGATCCCACTGACTCGGCGACAATGCGCTGCTTGTTCCCGAAGCGATGATTTTTGCTTCGGCGAGTTTTGCTACCGCTAAATCCAAGTTGTCGCCCCCGAGAATCAAATGATCCCCGACCGCAACGCGGTGGAACTGGATTTGGTCTCCCGATTCACCCGCCGCGCGAACGCGGATCAGGGTCAAGTCGGTGGTGCCACCGCCGATATCGCAGACCAAAATTAATTGCCCCGGCTGAACACGGCTCTGCCATTGGTCTTGTTGACGGTCGATCCAGGCATAGAACGCGGCTTGCGGTTCTTCGATTAAATAGACTCGCGATAGCCCCGCTTTTTTCGCGGCCGCCACGGTTAATTCCCTCGCCACCTCGTCAAACGAGGCGGGCAGCGTGATCACCACGTCTTGCTGAGCGAGCGGATCATCGGGGTGCGAGTGATCCCATGCGGACCGCAGATGTTCCAAATAGCGAGCCGACGCATCGACCGGCGACAACCGTGTCACGTCGGCATCGCCGTGCCAGGGCAAAAGATCGGCGGTGCGATCGACGCCTTCGTGCGACAGCCAACTTTTCGCCGATGCGGCTCGTCGGCCCGGATGACGGTGCCCCGCATCGCGGGCCAGCACTCCGACGCAAAAGGGCGTGACCTCGTTTTGCCAAGGCAACCGATGACCACCCGCACTTTCGTCCGCAGTCAATTCATAGTGAAACGAAGGCAACGTCTCTCGATTCTCGCATTGCCCGAAGTCAATCCACTGAGTGATCGGAAACGTCTCGGTGGTCCAGCGATCCTTTTCTGTATCAATAAAACAGAGAGCGCAGTTCGTCGTTCCTAGATCGATCCCGATCACATAGCGTGAAGGTCGAGTTCCAAGTTCATCAGCAATGGGATCAGAGTTTGACACAACGAGCGTATTAATGAGGGAAGATTCTTGCAGTGGCGAACAATTGGCCGATCAGACACTTGGGGGATCTCCGCCCGCCAAGGCTTTTCAGGTTATACTGCGAAAGCAATTTCTGCCATCCGCTGACCTATCAATCCCTCTTTCCCTAGTGACGCTGATTATGTCGGATTCCGCCTCCCAAACTCAAAACAATGCTTCCGCGGCAAACGCGACCAACGTTCCACCGGCTGTGGGGCACACGAATCCGCGACTCTGGAATCGGCGTCAAGCAGTGGCGGGGTCCATCGCGACCGCAGCCGCATTGGTGGGTGCCGCGTCTAACGCGGCAGCCCCTCAGGAAGACGGCCGAAACAGGAACGCGCATTCGGGCGGCAATCAAGCTGACCGGGCCACTGCAAAAAAGACCAACCCGATCGCGGTGTCAACCTATTCTTATTGGCGGTACCGCGACGACAGTAAGTTATCGATCGAAGAATGCATTGACTTGGCAGCGGACACCGGGTTCGACGCGGTTGAGATTCTGCATGTGCAGATGCAGGACGAATCTAACGCGACACTACAACGGATCAAGCAACGCGCCTTTCGACGCGGCATGTCCTTGTGTGGTTTTTCCACTCATCAATCGTTTGTTTCCCCGGACGCTGCAAAGCGTCAAGAGGCGATCGACCACACCAATCATTGCATTGAACTTGCATATGCGATGGGGATTCCCACGATCCGCGTGAACACAGGACGCTGGGGGACCTCAGGTAGCTTTGACGAGCTGATGAAGAATAAAGGCATCGAACCGCGGTTGGAAGGATACACCGATGACGACGGTTTCAAATGGGTCCGTGATTCGCTCGAGCAATGTTTGCCGACCGCGGAAAAGTGCGGAGTGGTGCTGGGACTCGAAAACCACTGGGGACTGGGGCGGACAGCGGATGGCGTTTTGCGAGTCGTTGGTGAAGTCGATTCCCCCTGGCTGCGAGTGACACTCGATACCGGAAATTTCCTCGAAGACCAATACGCCCAATACAAAAAGCTCGCTCCCGAGGCAGTCTTTGTACAAGCAAAAACCTACTACGGAGGCGGCACTTGGTACACGCTGGAGATCGATTACAACGAGGTCGCCGCGATCCTGAAAGCCGCTAACTATCGCGGCTATATCTCGCTCGAATTCGAGGGCAAAGAGGCTCACGAGACCGCGATCCCCAAGAGTCTTCAGATGCTCCGCAATGCGTTTGCCAACGCGTAGCGGTAAGCGAAATTTGGCAACGTTCTGCGTCTGCGATTGTTTCGGTCGATCGTTTCGGTCGATCGAATCAGCCGATCAAGGTTGTTAGCGGGGCGGCGCAAGCCGCCCGGTGCCATCTACCTTGGCACTGAACGGGTGATGTTTGTAGCGGAGCGGCGCGAGCCGCACGGTCTAATTCAAACGTTTTTCCACGCTGCTAACGGACGGCTTGCGCCGCGAGCGATAACCAATCGGGCGGCTCGCGCCGCACCGCCATTCAAAGTAGATGGCATTGGCCGCTGTGACATGGCGATCTGTGACGTGCCGATCTGTGACGTGCAGTGACAAATTCTAATTGCGGTAGATCGCCCCCGAATAGCGGGTCGGAGTGATTCCGACAACACGTTTGGAGATCCGGCTTGCCAGCACTTTTGCGTCAAGGTGTTCATCCATCGTGAATGGACGTTGCGTGGGCAATCGCTGGAATTCAATTGCCCCTAGGAACGAGATACCGTCGGACAAAGCGATCTTGATACAGGATGGCCGATCTGCCCGTCCGTGTGCCGTAGGGAGCGTGGGTTCCAACAGCAAGTCGTCGCAGGCGTACTTGGCGAAACGACGAATTCCGCCACCTTGTTCAAACAGATCAATCTTGCACGCGTCGGCAAAATCAGGGACGACCAAGTGCACCAAAGCCGCCAAATCATGATCCAGAGAATCAGAAACATTGCGTCCCGCAAGCTGGTCGGCCATGAAATTCAACGCGACCGAGAGTCGATCATCCAATTCGCCCTCTCCATCCAAACTAGGCTTCGTGTCACCATCATGAGCAATCGCTCTGATTCGCTCGACAAATTGTTGGTTGTTCAATTTCATTTTTAGCCCGCTCGCTTCTTCTTTTTCTGTTGGCTACAAACCGTCTCACTTTTGATCGCAAGTTGATTCCGTGTTGACATCAACTTCCAAACGTTAGGGTGTTTTCAAGTAGGCGGTGGATTTCGCCCAGTTCACGTGTCAGTTCCATCGTCCGCGGCGAGAAAGGCGACTTGTCATAGTGCATTTGCACGCTTAACACACTTAGACGTATCTCCAACGATTCGATTGCCTCGGCGACGCGATTCAAATCCTTAACCGCGTCGCTCGAAAGTGACACGTTGCTGCTATGAGAATACATGACTGGTCTCCTACAAAAATGCGGGACGCACTCACTCGGTTTGCCCCAAAATGAATTTCGATGAATCTTTGTTCCTATCGACGACACCAACACCCAGAACGTTACGTTACCATCGCTCGCACCATCGGACTGCAATAAGAAAATATGTCAAGGCGGAAACCGCCAGGAAATCATCTGGTGCAAACTCGCTAACGCTACCGCCTTTTCCTTTCGAATTGGATCGAGCGTTTCCAAAAACGCTCGATTCTGCCGAGCATTGCGATCGTCGTGTGGCTGATTTTGATCATCCGAGATGCGCCACAACAGGAGAGATTCCCGAACTTCTCTCTGGGGGAATCCCCTACTGAACATAAGTGCGGTGGATTCTACTAAGCCCCCTTTAAACGCTACAATAAGGAATGGATTGCTTTGCTGAGACGACGTTTCGCCCTGAACCGACGACCGTTTAGGTTAGCCAGGGGAATCGACAATAAACTCCTTGCCAGCCCGTTTCATGATTCGGCGTACGAATCCAGAATTTTTAGCGGCTTCGTCAGGGTGAATTCCGAACAAGCCAGCAGCAATTGAAGGCAAACAAATTCATATAAAATTAGCGAAAACGTGGAAACATTGTGGGGATGAGTCGAGAGATCCCATCATCGGCGACAAACGAACAGGTAGACTCCGAAGACGGAGATTCTGACCAGACGGCGATTCGTTTTCCGATCGTAGGCGTGGGTGCGTCTGCGGGCGGGCTGGAAGCGTTGCGGCGTTTGCTCGAAGCAATGCCCAATCGGCCGAACGTTGCGCTGGTGATTATCCAGCATCTAGCCCGCGATAAACCGAGCCTCGCACCCGAGCTGCTCGCAAAGTTCACGTCGATGCAAGTGCGGCAAGTTCGCGACCAAATGATCGTCGAGCCGAATTGTGTCTATATCATCCCGCCAGGCGAGTGTTTAGAGATCGAAGCGGGGCGGCTGAAGTTGCTGGCGATGCACGAACCCCGCACCGCGCCGGTGGTCGTCGATCAATTTTTCCGTTCATTAGCCAAGGACCAAGACCGCTGCGCCGTCGGAGTCATCCTGTCAGGCACCGGCAGTGATGGCACGCTGGGGATCAAAGCGATCAAAGAAGCCGGTGGGTTCGTGATTGCCCAAGATCCAAATACCGCCGAATACGACGGGATGCCGACCAGTGCCATTGAAACGGGAATGGTCGATCAGGTGTTGTCACCAGCTGAAATCGTCGCTGCGATCACCTGTTTTGCAAATCACCCCTACTTGTTGCAAAGCCCATCGACTGATCCGGGTGATTCTGCGGAACACGACGAGATCACCGCCAATGTTGATCTTTCGAGTGAATCGCTGGACGCAATTTTGTCGCTATTACAGGACCATTCCCATCGTGACTTTCGCAATTACAAAGAGAGCACGTTGATACGGCGAACACGTCGACGCATGTGCCTGCATCAGATCGAGGATGTTTCGCACTATCTGCAATATCTCAAACAGCACCCTGATGAAATTGCGGCGTTGTCAAAGGATTTGTTGATCAGCGTCACTGATTTTTTTCGAGATGCGGATGCATGGCAGGAACTTGCAACGCATATCATCCCCAGCATTGTGGCATCTAAATCCATCGATCGCGAAACAAGTGACCGGAAGGCAAACACCAACGTTATTCGTGTTTGGATCCCGGGTTGCGCTACGGGCGAAGAAGCCTACACGGTATCAATGCTGTTTCTCGATGAGCTAAGCAAACAGCACAAAGCGTGCACGCTGCAGGTCTTTGCGTCCGACGTGGACAAACATGCACTCAGCTATGCACGCGAGGGACGTTACCCCTGCAGTATCCAAGCGGACGTGTCGCCCCCAAGAATTAAACGATACTTTGTTGTCGACGAGGATGGCGATCACATTCGGGTGAACAAAACGCTTCGCGATGCGGTCGTGTTTGCCGAGCAAAACTTGATTGCGGATCCCCCTTTTTCTCAGCTTGATTTGATTTGTTGTCGCAACGTCTTGATCTATCTAAAACCGGATACGCAAAAACAATTGATGGCGCTGTTTCACTTTGCATTGCGACCGGGCGGTCATCTGATGCTGGGGACGGCCGAGACCGTCGGTCGTCAAGACGATTTGTTTTCAACGATCAGCAAACGCTGGCGAATCTTCCAACGAATAGGTCCCACGCGGCATGATCGTGTTGATTTCCCAATCATGCTGGGGAATACACGACGTGAATTCACCACCACACCTCCTCTGCAACGTCGTGACAAACGGATTGCCCAACTGATCCAAAAACGTTTACTCGACATCGTTGCACCGCGGGCTATTCTGATCAATCGTCACTGGCAAATTCTGTATATCAACGGCGACGTCAATCCTTTCCTGCAACACGCCTCGGGAATTCCTACGGACGATTTGCTGAGCAAGCTTCGCAACGAACTAAAATCGAGGCTTCGCGACGCAGTCCGCAAGTCATTTTCCGAAAAGCAGACGGTCCAAATCAGATGTCGGTTGGATCATGATGGGCATAGCATGCACGTGCCAATCGAGGTTCGTTTGCTAGACGATTCGGAGCATGACGATGCGTTTGCGCTGATTATTTTTGAACGCACCGACCATGCCCTTTCGTCGGGTGAAAACGTCGATTCGCATACCGAAAGCGACGTCGTCCACCTCAACGGCGCCCCGCCACACACCTCAACAAACGACGAAACGGAATCGACGATTCGACACCTTGAAAGTGAAATAAATTCACTCAAAGACGAACTGCAGACTTCGCTTGAGCAGTTTGAAGTTGCTTATGAAGAGTACAAAGCGTCCAACGAAGAGGTGATGAGTGTTAATGAAGAATTGCAAAGCACGAATGAAGAGCTAGAAACAAGCAAAGAGGAACTGCAATCGCTTAACGAAGAACTCGCCACCGTCAATCAAGAATTGGCATCGAAGATCGACGAACTCGAGACGAAACATGCCGACTTGGAAAATCTGATCTCAGCCACGCAAATCCCAACGATCTGTTTAGATAACAATCTCGTCATTCGCTGGTTCACTCCCGCCATGCAATCCTTGATCCGCCTACGCAGTTCGGATCAAGGACGACCGATCTACGAACTTACCCACGACTTTCTTGATGGGGATTTGACGGCGGAATGTACGCATGTACTCGAACAGATGCAGCCGTTTGAAAACGAGGTCAGCTGTCGTGATGGGCGAGTCTTCATCCGCCGTGTGCTACCGTATCGATCGAATGAAAATAATACGGGGGGGGTTGTGGTGACGATGGTTGACATTTCCGCACGCAAAAAACGCGAAGAGGAATTACGAGCGAATGAGGCACAGCTTCGTCACGCGTTAAGAGTTGATGGTATCGGAATTTTGTTTTTCGATGCGAAGGGTACGCTGTTGAATTGCAATGACTGGTTCTTGAAACGCACCGGATACACGAGAAAAGAGGTGCAGTCGCACTCGTTAAAACAGCTGGATCTCGATCCGCCTCCGCAGTGGTTCCACGTTGCGTCAAAGAGCCATGACGAACTCGACAAGACCGGGCACATCATTCCGTACGAGAGAGAATTTCGTTGCAAGAACGGATCATTGCTGTGGATGATGTTTTCGGGACATTCGCGTGAAGATGGCACGATTGTCGCGCAGTGCATTGATATCGGTGAAAGGAAACGAATGGAAGCCAAACTGACGGAGACCGAACAAAAGCTTCGACTTGCTTCCAACGCGGCGAGTTTGGGCTGGTATTCCTATGATGTCATCAATCAAAACTTGTCGTGGTCGAACGAACTACGCAACATCGCCCACTTCACGCCGGACGACCCGGTCACATGTGATCGGATCACCGAAATGGTCTTCCCGGACGATCGCGAACGTTACCACGCCCATCTGTCAACCGCACTGAATCGCTGTGACGAGAATGGCTATCGAGCTGAGTTTCGAGTGGTCAATACTCGAAATGAAATTCGCTGGGTCGAAGATCGTGGCAAAGTGATTTACGCGGACAACGATGGCGAGCGGTCGCCTCGTTTCGCCGTCGGCATGTGGATGGATATCACGGAGCGAAAGCACGCCGAAGAAAGCATTCGCGAGTTAAACCGAACACTCGAAGAGCAAGTGCTACAACGAACCGAATTTCTCGACATTCTGCAGAGTATCACGCGTGTCGCCAATGAAGCGAGGACCGTCGAAACTGCGATGCGCGCGGCTCTGCAGCGGATTGCAACTCACAACGGCTGGCTGATCGGTCATTTATGGCGACTGTGCAGTGACGGCAGTGGACAAATGGAAAGTTCCGGGCTTTGGCATGTCCGAGACGATGCGAAAGAGCGACTGTCTCACTTGCATGACTTTCGTAAACGACGTGGCCAAACGCGATTCACACGTGGCGAAGGGATGATTGGTACGGTGCTGCAGACGGGCGAACCACAATGGGTCGAAGATGCCTTGCTCGATCCGGCACTGCATCGCATTTCAGACCTCGGCTTTCATGCGGCCATTGCCTTTCCCATCACGGTGGATGACGAAGTCGTTGCAATCATGGAATTTCTTTCGGATCAAATCCTTCCGCGTCACGAACGGTTTCTTGAAATCCTTCCCGATGTCGGCATTCAACTTGGTCACGTGATTGCCCGAAAGCGTCTCGAAGAAATCGTCTCTCAAATTTCAGTGATCGAACAACAGCGGATTGGCCGAGAATTGCATGATGGCATTGCGCAACAGTTGACCGGGGGCGCGTTGATCGCAGAATCACTGCGTCGCAATTTACCCGCCGAGATGGAATCGCAACTCGAAAACGTTAAACACCTCAGCGATATCCTCAAGCAAACGCATCAAGACGTCCGCCGGCTATCCGACGGGCTGTTGCCAAATACCATTGATTCGGTTGAACTATTAGCGGGATTACAAGGCCTTGCCGCTGAAACAACACGGCGTTTTAACATTCCGTGTGAATTGCAGGCAACCCAATTCGACGAGTCATATATTACTAACGATGCAGCCGCCTTTGTGATCTATCAAATCGCATGCGAAGCAGTGCACAACGCAGTGAAACACGCCCATGCGAAGCGAATCCGCATCGAAATATCGACCACAAATCAATTTTCGATGACGGTACATGATGACGGAGTCGGCATTTCAGAATTACAACCTAAAACCAATACTAATGGACTGCACATCATGCGGTATCGCGCCGAATCCGTCGGAGGCGAGCTTCATATCGATTCGGTCGCCAACCAGGGCACGTCCGTTACGCTCACCATTCCTCATCGGAGTTGTCGATCATGACTAAGACGCTGTCTACCATCGCACGGATTGCGGTGGTGGACGACCACGGCATCGTCCGTTTTGGCTATTCTCAACTTATCAACCAAGAATCGGACATGAAGGTTTGCGGGATGGCAAGCAGTGAAAAAGAAGGACACACACTGCTGACGAACGAATCCCCTGACCTCGCGATCATTGACTTGTCACTGAAAGAAGGAAATGGACTGGACTTGATTCAATCGATATCCAAAACGATTCCTCAATTGAAAATTTTGGTAATTTCGGCGCATGACGAAAACTTGTATGCGCACCGTGTTTTGGCTGCCGGAGCACGCGGGTACATCAATAAGGAAGAGGCTCCAGAAAAATTGATCGAAGGCATCCACGCTTTGCTGCAAGGCGACTTTTTCTTCAGCGAATCGGTCACCAAAACCCTCATTCGTGGACGCTTAGGAAGTCTAAAACCGGCTGTCGTGCAAGGCCTTGAGTCATTGACGAACCGTGAACTTCAAGTGTTCGAACAGATTGGCAACGGACATAGCACACGTGAAATTGCCGACACCCTCTTTTTGAGCGTGAAAACCATCGAACGGCACAAGGAAAACATCAAAAGCAAACTTCACATCGACCATGCGACCCAATTGGTCCGCCATGCCACACAGTGGGTGATGAGGCGGGGCTACTGATAGCCGGCACGCACCCGCCTAATCCTAATGACAGCGAACTGCGTGCTGCATGAGAGCCTCGGGGTTTACGCCGGTATCAAAGTGCAGCTGAATTGCGTTTTACAAATTTCTGACATTCGCTTCCTCATCCCGACAGACGCCGCAGTGTAAAATCGGAAGCGGGAACGCCCACGATAACTCGGGCGTTCAGCTTCGTTTTCGGTATAAAAACACTCTCGCAGGCGAGATCATCTGATGGGTTCTCTTCGTTGCTGCTTTCTAATCGCGACGTCCGTTGCCTTGCTGGGACACGTTTCTATCGCGGGGGCGGAACCGCCGTCTGACGCTCCGCAGATCACAACGTTGCCGGCTCTGGATCGTGCAATTCACGATGCGATGCAGTCACGTGAATTCAACGATGCTGGCAAGTTGATTGAAAAGGCACTCGCTGAGAAAGCAGTCGAATCACGTGATTATCTGCTCTATCTAAAAGCCAATGCTTTGGCCGAATCGGGTGGCCATGACGACGCCCTCGCTGCTTACGAGACGCTTGAAAAACAATATCCTGACAGCGTTTGGGTACCACGGGCTCGCTTTGGCCGCGCTCATGTGATGGTGTTGCGTCACCAGTACAAAGACGCCGGTGCGATCTACGCCGCCGAAGCCCAACGTTTGCTCTCGCGTGATCGCAAAGACGAACTCGCAAAACTGTACCTTGAATATGCCGATCGTTACTTTGATGGCATCGCGTCGGAGGATCCATCAAACCTGAAAAAGCCTGATTACAAACAAGCGCTTACCTACTACAGCGAAGCAGTGAAACTTGGCCCGTCCGCCTCGCTGCGACAAACGATTGAATTCCGTATCGCCCGTTGCCAGGAAGAATTGCAGTCGTATGCAGCGGCGAGTTTAGCCTACCAAGCATTCTTGAATAAGTATCAACACGACGATCCCGAACCGGACGCGGCGGTGCCGCCGACCACCCTTGCCGAGGCGACATTTCGGCTAGGCGATGTCGAACTGAAACTCGGCAAAAACGCGGAGGCACGCAAAACGTGGCAGGACTTCTTGAGTTCATGGAAGGCGATCGACGCCGGTGAAGACACCGTAGCGATTGATGAATACCTGGCTCGCGCGGAATACGAGATCGCACACACTTATGGTCTTCCGACCCCAGC
>NZ_JBFHFD010000025.1:0-31921 GCF_041583735.1 Novipirellula sp. | reverse complement strand
TCGTCGGCCAACGGTTCGTCTTTGAGTGGTTGGTCGCTGTCGTTGAATGTGGGCAAGTTGTCTTGCTTGGTTTCTTCGGCTGCCAATTCTTTGCTTTCGTCGATCATCTTCTTTAAATCCTCGGGTTGAACTCGGTCCATCATTCGTTGGAACTTGGCAACAGCGGTTCCGGTAAGTGGTGTTTTACTTTGCTCCCACGATGTTATTTCTTCGCCTAACAGATCACCACACTGCTGAGCCAATTCCGGCAATACCGGCGTCAGATAGATCGTCAATTGTCGGAACAGATTCAGTGCGACCGTACAAACGTCGCGTAGCTCGTCCTGGCGATCCGCATCCTTTTTCATTTCCCACGGTTTCGCATGCTCGACAAACGGGTTGGCAGCGTCGGCCAGTTCCATGATTCGCCGCATGGCACGAGAGTAATCACAGGATTCGTACGCGGCAGCAATTTCGTCGCCCGCATCGGCGGCGGCTTGGAATAAACCCCCATCATCGGGGTAGGTTGCCGACAGCCCCGTTGAGCTCGCGAACTTGCCCACTCGGCTGGCCAGGTTGACGACTTTGCCAACCAGGTCGCTGTTGATCTTGTCCGTAAACTCATCGATCCCAAGGTCGATGTCTTCCACGCGAGCGGTCAATTTGGTGGCGTAAAAGTAACGCAGATACGCAGGTTTTGTGTGTTTTAAATAGGTTTCGGCGGACACCAACGTGCCGGTCGACTTGCTCATTTTTTCCCCGGTCACGGTCAAGAAACCGTGGATGCGAACTTTGGTCGGCAAGCTGTAGCCGGCCGTTTTCAGCATCCCAGGCCAGAACAGCGTATGGAAATAGGTGATGTCTTTGCCGATGAAGTGATGGATTTCGCAATCGTCCGATTTCCACCAATCCTCGAGCTTTTCGCCGTTGGCATCACACCACTGTTTTGTGCTGGCGATGTAGCCGATCGGTGCATCAAACCAGACGTACCAATAATTGCCGGGTGAGTCGGGGATTTCGAAACCAAAGTACGGTCCCGGGCGGCTAATGTCCCAGTCGCGAAGTGCGTTGGCTAAGAAATGGCCTTTCAAATAATTGGCCGTTTCGCTCTGTAGGGCATCGCTGCTGTCGATCCAAGTGGCCAAAAAATCGTGCAGCTTGTCGAGTTCGACAAACAGGTGGAGGGCTTTGCGAAGTTCGGGCGTCGCGCCGCTGAGGGTGCTCTTGGGGTCAATCAAATCGGTTGGACTGTACGTATGTCCGCATACGCAATTGTCGCCTGGTTGGTCTTTCTTGCCACATTTGGGACAGGTGCCGCGGACGAAGCGATCAGCTAAGAACGTTTGGGCTTCGGGATCGTAAAGCTGCTCGATTTCGCGTTCGGCGATCAAGTCGTTCGCTCGCAGCGATTTCCAGAACTCGCCACACAGCTCGCGATTGGCGTCGCTGTGGGTGCTGCCGTAGTGGTCGAATTCGATGCCAAATCCGCTGAAATCGCGTTGATGTGACTCGCTCATTGCCGCGATTAATTCTTCTTCGCTGCGGCCTTCTTTGCGGGCTCGAATCATGATGGCGGTGCCGTGGGTGTCGTCGGCACAGACGTAGATACAGCGGTTACCCCTCAATTTTTGGAATCGCACCCAAATGTCCGTTTGGATGTATTCGACCAAGTGCCCGATGTGGATCGGACCATTGGCGTAGGGCAGGGCACTAGTGACAAGGATTCGGCGAGTCATCGAGATTGATTTTGGAACGTTGGGAAGGGAAGCTGCCAAGAATCGAACAATCGATTTTTATCGGCAAAGTGTCAAACGGGGGGATACCGCGAGCGTCTTGGGCGGATTGTAGCTTTGAAACTCGTGTTCGACGACGCGGGGCGACGATCTGTACACGTTTTTGCAGCGTCAGCGGAATGAACAAATTGTAAAAAAATGGGTGTAAAACTCAAAAAAAACTAAAGTTCCACGAGGATCGCGGCCATTGATCTTGCCGTGACCGGGTGAATTCATGCAGTATTGCGATCCTCAGGCGACCAAAATCCAGCAGGGACGTTGGAAAATTGATGCGGTCGTCTCCTGTTCGGCAGGCCAATGATGGCTGGCCCGAAATGACCACTACCGTCCATGGAGGGACGAGCGTGATGAAGACAATGTTCGCGATCGCGATTGCATTTGTAGCGGCAACAAATTGCTTTCAAGGTGTCACGGCTCAGGCTGCGGGTGCCATTCTGATCGACTTTTCTTCCTCGCAATGTCCTCCCTGTCGGGCGATGCAGCCCGTTCTCACTCAACTCGAACAGTCCGGCGTCCCCGTGCGACACGTCGATGTTCAAGCCGAACCCGATCTGACCCGCCGCTACGGAATTCGTCAAACGCCCACCTTCGTCGTCGTCGCCAGTGGAAAAGAAGTCACTCGCTTGGTCGGCACGCAGTCGCTCGCCGATTTGCAAACTGCATTGGCGACCAATCCCAGCGGCCCGTTGGTGCAAACCGGATCGATGACCCGGGCGGGCGACCCCTTCCCGGCTCCCCAAACTCGTCTGGCTCCGGTGGGCCGTTTGCCCGTTGGCCCAGCTCAAAACCAGGCAGCTCAAAACCAGGGATTCCAAGGCCAAACATTGACGGCAGCAGCGAATCGCGATGCCACGCGAGCGATCGAGCCGATGCCAAGTCTGAGCAAAGCCGATGCGGTGGAACGAGCTCGGGCTGCCACCGTTCGCTTGCGTGTTCATGACGGAAAAGGTTACGGCGCTGGCACCGGAACCATTATTGATACTCAAGGCGAAGAAGGGCTCGTTTTGACATGCGGGCACCTGTTCCGCGAAACCAAAGGCGAAGGAAAAATCGAAGTCGATTTGTTTGTCGGAGGCCAAGTGCATACCGTTCTCGGGCAACTGCTTGACTACGACGCCGATGATCGTGACATCGCTCTGGTCGTGATTCGTCCGGGATTCGCGATTGATCCCGTTGAGGTGATTTCGTCGGTCGATCAAGTTCGCACCGGTCAGCCTGCGTTCAGCTACGGTTGTGACCGTGGCGACGACCCGAGCCGACGGGACACTCGCGTCACGGGGGTCAATAAATACAACCAACATATCAACGCGTCGAATCTCGAGATCGAAGGGGCTCCGATTGATGGACGAAGCGGCGGA
Organism: Novipirellula sp.; assembly: GCF_041583735.1. Lineage (NCBI taxonomy): Bacteria > Pseudomonadati > Planctomycetota > Planctomycetia > Pirellulales > Pirellulaceae > Novipirellula > Novipirellula sp. Next base: position 28,791 of record NZ_JBFHFD010000025.1, on the reverse strand, counting down.
GGATTATTCGACGACGCAGGCCGTTTGATCGGAGTATGCAACGCAGCGGATTACAAAGACGACGTCGGTATCTATGCCGGTCCGGGTGCCGTGCACTGGCAATTGGACCGAGTGAACTTGACCAACTTGTATCAAAACAACGGAGCCGCAGCGGCTCCCGAGCGAATGGCTAGCCTAAATCAAGATGCGGTCACACCCGTGGGGCTTCCCCAATCCGCACTGCAGCCCTCGGCCATCGCCGCCGCGGCCGACTTTGCTCCCGCAGCCGTCTCGCAGGCGAGCAACCAAGAAGTGATCGTGATCATCCGCGATCGAAACAGCCCGCAAAGCTCACCGCAAGTAATGACGGTCAGTGAGCCGACTCAGGACTTTCTGCGAATGGTCCAGCAACAGTCGCGTTAAGGTCGCAGTTGAGTTGAGGGTGCTGTATCCGTGGGGTACCAGTGCCGTGGATGTTACCGATGATCCCGCAGCGAGGATGCTTTGTCGCGATGCGGTTTCGCCGTGGCGTCGTCTTATCGAACAAGCCGTTGCAGCTGCTTGGCGATCTGGTCCAGTGGCAAGACGGAATGGATGATGTTCCGCTGGATCGCGACTTTTGCCATCCCAAACACGACGCTAGTCGCTTCGTCCTGGGCAATCGTGAAGCCGCCAGCTGCATGGATTTGCTGTAGCCCATCGACGCCATCATGTCCCATTCCGGTCATGATCACTCCTGCGCATGCTTTGCCAAACTGTTCGGCGACGCTGGCAAATAGGTGTGTGCCAGCCGGTTGAAAGCCATCGATCGGAGGATCGTCGGACAAGCAGATTCGCGAGCCTCGGGTCACGCCGAGATGGCTGCCTGCCGCGGCGACATAGACACAGCCGTGTTCGATGCGTTCGTGCTGACAAGCGAGCCGAACGGGTAGGGGGACCACGGTATCAAGCCAACTGGCAAATCCCGCAACAAAGCTGGGGACCATGTGCTGTACGATCAGGATCGGGGCCGGGAAATCGGCCGGCAGCTCGCCTAGCACTTTTGCAAGCGCCGGAGGACCCCCGGTCGACGACAAAATCGAGACCGCTTGGATCTTGGCTTGTGGTGGCGGATCGGAGGCCTCGCGAACAAGACTCGATTCAGCGTCGGTTTTCATCCGTCGACGTCGCCGTATCACCAACACACCCGCCATCGCCTTGACGGTTTTGACAATCTCTTTCGCCAATGCGGCATACTTGGGCGAGTGAGGCCCCGGGGGTTTTAGAAGAATCGCAAGCGCACCGGCGCCGAGCGCTTCCATCGAAGCTTCGATCTCGCGGACACGGGTACTTGCCGAGACAATCACGATTGGTGTGGGCGCTTCGATCATGATCTCGCGTGTCGCTTCCAATCCATTCATCCCGGGCATGTTGATATCCATCGTGATCACATCGGGATGCAGTTCTTTGGCTTTCTCGACCGCTTCGTGTCCATCTTTGGCAAAACCGATCACACGAAAACCGGCTTCTTCGCACAGGATCGCCCGTAGCACTTCACGCGAGGTAGCGGAGTCGTCGACAATCAATACCGTGTGCATTTTTGTCTCCTTAAACCAACTGGGCTAACGTATCGAGAAGGTTGGCTTGGTCAAAGCTGCCTTTCACGATGTATCCATTTGCACCCGATTGGACACCGCGTTCTTTGTCGCTGTCAGACCCACGTGCAGTGACCAAGACAATGGGGATCTCGGCGGTCGGTGTATTGTTTCGCAATTTTAACGTCAATTCAAATCCATCCATACGCGGCATGTCGACATCGCTGACGACCGCGTCAAAATGATGCTCTTGGGCCGCCATCCATGCTTGCTCGCCATCGGCAGTGGCGATGACATCGTAGCCCGCAGTTTCAAGAATGTTCTTGAGAAGTTCTCGCGTGGTGACCGAGTCATCGGCTAACAATAATTGTTTGCGAGCGGTCGATTCCTGTTTCTGGCGAGTTGAATGTGAATACGTCGGAGCAATGCCAAGAGCGGTGCGAACGACGTTGGACGCATTCATCACCATCGCAATCCGTCCGGTGGGCAGCAATGTGCAGCCGGAAAAGTGACGCAGTCGTCGAATTCGGCTGCCAAGGTTCTTGACTAAAACCTCTTGCTCGGTCAATACATCATCCACCGTGACTGCGACCCGCTGCTCACCCGCCGCCAAGATGACCGCTAATCCCTTTGCCAACTTTCCTGCAATCAATCCCTTGGATTTTAAGCCAAGGGTCGCCGCCAGCGACACAATCGGCGTCGGTGACTCGCTGAGCAATAACGTGTCGCGTCCCAGCGACGTGCGGACTTCGTTGATGCCAAAACGCACCATTCGGCGGACCGCTGTCGTCGGAATTGCATAGACTTCGTCGTTCACTCGCACCAGCAGCGAGCGGATCGTTGTCAGTGTCAACGGGACCACCAACGTGAACCGCGTCCATTGGCCCACGCGAAAGGTAACATCGACCGCTCCGTGTAATGATTCCACACGACTTTGCACCACATCCAAACCGACGCCGCGGCCGGAGATGTCGGTGATCATTTTTGCAGTGGAAAATCCAGGTGCAAATACCAATCGTGCTTGTTCGCGGCGGTCCTCCGGGACTTCCAAACCTCGTTTTTTCGCAATCCCACAGATACGATCCAAATCGAATCCCGCGCCGTCATCTTGGACCACCACCTCGACTTGTCCGCCACGCAGCGAGGCGCTGACGGTGACCGAAGCGGTTTCGGGTTTTCCAGCGGCGGTACGCTCCGCTGTTTTTTCGATGCCATGATCCACAGCGTTGCGGACTAGATGCAGTAGTGGATCCTTAAGTCCCTCCAACACGGAGCGGTCCACTTCCACATCCCCTCCCTCGATTTTGAAGTTTACCTTTTTGTTGCTGGCCGTCGCGATGTCACGAACGGCACGTCCGAGTCCACCGCAGGCATCAGTAAACGGCAGCATTCGCACATGATACACCTCGTCATCGAGTTGGCTGCAGGTTTGTCCGAGCAGACGGTTGTCGGCTTCGATGAGGGTCGACAATGCTTCGATTTTTTTGGTCAACAGCGTGAACGATTTTGATGTTTCTTCGATCCATGACTCGCCGTTTTCGGAGCCCGACGGTGGGGAGACCGACGGCGGGGAAAACGCCGAGCGGTTTGGCGTCGTTTGACGTCGTGTGCGTTGGGAATGGAGCCAACGTGATTTGAGTTCGGTCACGAGATCACGCAGGTCGTTGGCGTCCTTTTCTCGCAGCGAAAATCGTCCTCGGACCACGAGCAGTTCGCCGCTGTAAGCGAGTAACGCGTCCAGTTTTTGGGCGGGGACGCGTATTGAAGCCGCTTGCTCTGCCGCGGCAACGCGTTTGCCGGACTCACTCGGTTTCGGAGGCTCAAAGGGTTTTGCCGGTTGACTGGACTTGATTGCTGCGGTGGATTGGGGTTCGCGGGACGGATCATGTTTCGCCGGATCGAGTTTGCTGAGCTTGTCACTCATTTTCTGGATCGAAGCGGTTTGCAAATCGCGGCCATCACGAAGTCGTCGCCCCGTTTCAGCAAACGAGTTTGCCGCTTCCAGAATCCGCGAAACCAGCTCCGCAGTCACATCCTGATTCTCGTTTTGTATCCGTGTGATCAGTCGCTCGAGATGGTCACACACCTCACAAACCACCGCAAGATCGCTTGCCGCATCCGAGTCGTTTGCGGCCGACGATTTCAGACAGCTTGTCGCCTGCAACAGCGAGGTCAAGGCGTTTTGTTTTTCGGCATCGTTTTTTGCCGCTTCCAATCCCAACGCATTGGACGAGATTGTCGCAACATGATCGTCCAAGTCGTGCAGGAACGCGGCGACACGAGCTTCGCCAACGGGCGGACTGGACGCTGCGGCGGCACTGGAAACTGCGGCGGCACTGGACGCTGCGGCTTCGGCAGGCTTCTCCGCTGTGGCCGGCGAAGACTCGCTCGACGTCGATTCGCCGGAGGTCAATTCGTCTGCCACTCGCTTCAGTTCGGGCAACATCTGCACCAGCGACGAATCATCGAGAGGTTCTTCGGCGCGAAGCCGCACGGAGATATCTTCGATTCCGTCGATGACTTTTAGCATCAACGAGATCATCGCAGGGGGCGCCGAGCAACGCTGGTCGCGAAAGTAACCAAAAATATCTTCGAGGTGGTGGCATGCCGTTTGGATCGGCTGCACGTTGACTGCGGCAGAGGCGCCTTTGAGTGTATGGGCTGCGCGAAAGATCACTTTCCAAAGTTCATCGAGTTGTTCCGGAGTTTGTTCCTTCTCCACCGCCAAGAGTTCACGACCGAGCGTTTCAATATGTTCGCTCAATTCCTGCAGGAACGTCTCCATTAGTAATTGTGCAAATTCTTGTTCGTCCATTGTTTTTGGGTCCTGTACGTGGGGCAAACTTCCTGTTCGCCAAGCAGTCTGAGCATCAAAGTGGGGTGAAGACGCGATGGTCGACGATTAGATCTCCGTCAGCGAAGCGAGTTCGTTGCTAAGTCCATTCAAATTTCGGGCAGATTCTTCGATCTGTTGCACGGCACTGAGGCTTTGTTTGGTGACGGTATCGATGTCGCGAATCCCTTCGTTGAGTTGCCTTACTCCGGCCGCTTGCTGGTTTGCAGAAGCCGAGATTTGCGTGGCCATTTGAGTGGAATCGGCAAGGGTTTGGGCGAGGGTTTTGATCACCTCGCCGGCTCGTGAGGTGACGTCGCTGGCTTGGCTGACGGTGTGCGTGCCATGTTCGGTCGACAGCACAGCGGCATTGGTCGCCGCTTGGATCTCGCTCAAAATCGAGCGTATTTGTGCGGTGGCACGTTTGGATTGTTCTGCCAACGATTTGACTTCGGCCGCGACGACGGCGAAGCCTTTTCCATGTTCGCCGGCACGCGAGGCTTCGACGGCAGCGTTCAGTGCGAGCACATTGGTTTGTTCGGCGATGTCGTTCACGGTGGCGATGATTTCGCCGATCGCTTGGGCACGTTCCGCGAGTGACAGCATGTTTTCAGCGATCGATTCGACTTGTCGTTTGACCTCTTCCATAGCGGTGACGGAACCTTCGATCGCCATTCGTCCTTCGTTGCCCACTTCGTCGGTGTGACGAGCGGCCTGTGCGACTTCGTCAGCACGTTGGGCGGCTTGGGCCGCAGTTTGAGCAATCTCTTCGGCGGTGGCGACCACTTCGGACACCGTCGCGGCCTGTTCCTGGGCCCCTGCAGCTTGTTGGCTGGTCGTGGCCAAGATTTCTTGAGTCGCGGTGGCAAGCCGCTGTACCGCATCTCGAATGGCATTAAACAGCTTCCCGCGTTCGAGTTCGTTGCGTTTGCGTTCCGCGATGTCTTGCAGCGTTGCGATATAAATTTCATCGCCTGCGTAGTTCATTGCCACGACCCGCATCAATAACGGGATTTCGGATCCGTCGCGATGTCGTCCCGTCACTTCGGAACCGGCCCCTAGTCGGCGAACTTCGCCCGGGGCCAGATGATGGGATGGATGATGCGACGCATCGTTGCACAGTGAGCGTGACAAAAGCGACGCGTTTTGCCCGACGAGCTGGGCCTCGTTGTATCCAAACATCTCTCGCGTGGCGCTGTTGCACGACAAAATCGTTCCCTCGCAGTTAAGCGATAGGATGGCGTCGGCGGTCGAGTCGATGGTCGCTTGCGTTCTCGATTTTTGGTCTTTTGCTTCGGAAATATGACTGCGTAGTGCTTGGGTCATTTCGCGAAAGGAAGTATTCAGTTGGATCACTTCGCTCGCACCATGGATCTGTGGCATGGGTTTGTCGATTTGACCACCCGCGATCTCGTCGGCGGTGCGGCTGAGCGTGGCCAGCGGGGCTGCTAAGCGTCCGGCAAAAAAGTAGCTTGCCGTCAAAACGCCGAGCATGATTAAGGTGCCTGTTAACAAGAACCGATTCCGTAAATCCGTGACGCTTTGCAGCGCCGACTCGCCATATTCGCTGGTGGTGACCCCCCAGAATCGAGTGCGATCGCTGGGGTCGTAAAAGATTTGGGTGAACGTGCCCAGCATCGATTTGCCATCGGGTCGATCGGATCCCTGAACATAAATTGCTTTGGCGTTTTTGCCATAATGGGTGCTTTGCAGATCGTTTCTCAGTAAACGTTCGGCTCGTACCGGACGCAATTCATCAAACCGATCGTTGCTCATCGCCGTCGCATCGCTATTGCTGCTGCAGTACAGAAACTGCATCGTGTTATCGACAATTTCGATGACTTGTGCTTGGTTCACGCGATCGCCTGCCAGTGTCTCGACTGCGTTGTTGAACAACAGGTCGCCTGCGAGGGTGATGACAAAAATGCCACGGAACTCTGCGAGCGTTTCTTCGCTTGATTTGCTGAAAACTGGGGTACAGACATGAATGGTTGTATGGCCTTGGGGGTTCACTTGCAGCGGCGAAACATAGATGCTGCCACTGCTGAGTTCGCGTGTTTTCAAAAAGTAGGGTGCTTGAGCGATATTAGGGATTTGTTCGGTTTCCATTTCGTGGTCGCCCCGTCGTGATATCACTCGCATCACGCCGTGGCCCTCGGAGTCGTAAAATGCCGATTCGATCCGCTCGCTGTAAACACGCATTTCAGTGGTGACGATTTGTGCCAGCCGTTCCACCCAAATTTGAACATTCGATCCCGTTTGCACAGGGTCTTGGCCTGGGTTCTGTTCGTTGTCCCAGCTGCGAAGGATGCCAGGGATCGGCGGATAGCTTGGGATCGCCAGGGTATCCGCACGTGAACGCGCCAACGTGCTCTCCAGGTTGCTGGCGATTTCGTTGGTTTGAGCCACCATTTTTTCGAGTGTCATTTCGGTGACAATCTCGCGACTCTTTTGGAACGCCAGTGTTCCCAGAGCCAAGAGCGAAATAAGAATCGCAATTCCCAGCAAGACGGAGATCTGCCACCGCAGCGAAAGTTTGCGAACGTGTTCTGTCAATGTCATGCCGATGCCTCTAAGGTTGCCGAGCGAACGCGTCACTCACTTTGGTCTACATACAAATCTTCGCATCCCAGCAGTGCTTTGCCATCGAGCACGAGCAGCCCCTCTTTGCTGCACCCGAGCATTAGGTCGCGATAACAACCCGCCACCCCCATCGGTTCGAGCAGTTCGTCGCGACGCAGTGCCATCACATGCTCGATGCCGCTGACTCGAATCGCAAATTCAGGTCGGTCGCGACCTAGCACCAGGACCTGCGACTTTGGTTCGTCGTCTGCGGAGATGCCCAGCAGTTTTCCCAAGTCGATCACCGTCGTGACCTCACCGCGAAGATTCGTGACGCCCACAAAGTGCGGTTCGAGTTGAGGAATCGGCGTGATCGCATTGGGGCGAGTCAACTCGAGCACGTATTCCGAGCCAATCGCAAACTCTTCGCTGCCGATGCGAAATCGCACCACCTCGAGGACCTCGCGGTTGTCAAGCGTTTGGTCGGGAACGCGGGCAAGTTGGCGGGCGCGTTCGTCCAGGATTCGAGCGGATTGTTCTGGAGTCAGATTGTCGGTATCAAGCAGCGTTTTGCCAGACTCTTCGAGACGACGTTTGGCATCATCCCAATCGAACACTTTGGTGAGTTTGTTGTCAGCTGCAATCATGGTGTTTTCGCAAGCAGAGCTCGGATTTTTGTCATTTGCGATTCGGCTGCCGCCGCAGTCACCGCCGCTGTGTCCTGTTTAGAAAAGGGAATCAAGGCCTGAGGATCTTGTTGGTTACACAATTTCAGCGCGGTCTCGAAATGACGATAGGCAACCTTCCATTGTCCTCGCCTGAATTGGATCGAGCCAGCTAAAAATTGGGACATCACGTCACTTCGGTCCAAAAACAAGGCCCGCCCTATTGCACGCGCTGCTTCGTCAAGTTGGTTAGCATCCATCAGCAATCGGGCACGCAAATAATGCAATTCCGTTGCGAGGGGATGGCTCGCAACCGCTTCGCTACACCTTTCAAGTGCCGTGGCGGCATTCCGATGAGCTTGGCCACGAATATGAATCACGCAGGCGTCGGGGTGCTGACGTTGATTCTCGGTCAAACGAACCGCCGCTGCGTAATCACCCGCAGCAAGCGCCTTGCGTGCCTCTGCCATCAAGCGTGAGTGGATCGGCATCCGCGACGGGGATTGCGAAGGGGAGGCGTCCACTGATTTCGCCGTTTCCGCAGCAGCTGCCGACGGTGGCGTCTCGGGTGAGCGGACGGAGGTGATGGGCTTCGGGAAATCCGATTTCGGTTTGACGTGTGTCCCGGATTTCGTCACCTCGGCCGCACGGTTTTGTCCCGCCGCATTGGGGACGCCGCGTTGGTAGAACGTGCCGTATTGCGTGGTAATTGCAGCAAAGTCGCTCTCTTGAATCAACGAAGGGTCTCCCGACGCCGTGATCAACCAACCACCGGGAACCAAACACTCGTACAACCGGCGTGCGATCGCATTAATGGTTTCGCGTTGAAAATAGATCAGCACATTGCGGCACAGAATTAGGTCAAAGTTTCCGATTCCGGCACTGCGATTGGGATAGTCATCCGAGGCGAGGTTTAGCAGTTGAAAACGAACATGCCTGCGAACCTGTTTGCTCAATTCATAACGTTGGTCGTGCTTGGCTGAATGTGTTTGCACCAAGTATTTCGCAACCTGTGACATCGCACCGCCGCGAAAGGACCAGTCCCGATAAGATGCTCGCCGCGCTTTGGCGATCGATTGGATCGACAGATCGGTGCCCAATAAATCCAGCTGCTGTGTCTCTTGTTGACACAAAATCGCAAGGGAATAGGCTTCTTCGCCTGAGGCGCACGCAGCAGACCATGCTCTCAAGATCGTGGAATCGCCGCGACGTGAACGTAGTTCGGGAATGATTCGATGGCGGATGAAATCGAATTGTTTGGGCTCACGAAAAAAGTAGGTCTCGCCCACCGTGATCTCATTGACCAATTCGTTGTACACCTCAGGGTCGCTCTGTATTGCGGCAACAAACGCCGCGGAAGTTGTGATTCCGAGACGTTGCATCAGCAGCGATAGGGTGCGTTGGATTGATTGTGTTTGGTCGTTGCGAAACGAAATGCCGGTACGCTGCTGGATAACGGCAAGGACATGGCTCAGTTCGCTGTCGTTCACCTCGCAGGCTCCGTCACGAGGTGTATTCGGTCGCGATGACCGATGCCGCAAGTTCCAGCACGTCTTCCATGGCACTATCGGAATACAGCTGCGTCGGGTCGAGTACTTGAACGACGCCCAGGTGCGTCTTGGCAACCGTTCGCAGAAAGCGGGGAGGATGGCTGGTTTCCGCCGAAGCTTGGTCGCCCACCACAGTGTTGTCGCCAGTGTCGCCAGTGTCGTCAGTGTTGTCAGTGTTGTCAGTGTTGTCAGTGTTGTCAGTGTTGTCAGTGTTGTCAGTGTTGTCGTCGATGCGGACCCGTAATAGATCGACGGCGTGGTCGACGTGCCAAGCGATTTCGCAACATCCAACCCTGATTACAATCAAATGATCGGTCGTGCGAATCTGAGCGTTGCCAAGTCCCAACAGATGTTTCGTATCCAGCACGGGCATCACATGGCCGCGAAGATTGACCAATCCCATCACCCCATCGGGCGCTTTGGGGACGGGGGTAAGCGAGACGGCTCGCAGCACTTCACGAACAAAGTGAGTTTCAACGCCAAAGTGGCGTTGTTCGCATTGAAAGACAAGGATTTCAAGTTCCATGGGCGTCGACTCTTACGGTCCTCTTGAGAAAAACGAACTCCGACAAAGAGGACTTGCGACCTTTCATTCTACACCCCTTGATCAACAGCGGATGTTAGAATTTAAGTTGGAGTGCAGGATTTAGGGATTGGCTTGTTTAGCGACAGAACACGGGATTAACCTTCAAGGGCGACGAGCCATGGAGCGTGCGATGAAAATCTTGATTGCCGACGATGATCCTGTTTCTCGACGGTTGCTGCAGAGCTATCTCGAGAAATGGGAGTATGAGGTGACGGTGGCCAAGGATGGCAGCGAAGCGTGGCAATGTTTCCAGGATGACGACTTTTCGCTAGTGATTTGCGATTGGATGATGCCGGGGATTGATGGCCCGGACTTGATCCGCCGGATCCGCGCGGCGCGGGATCACGCTTACGTTTACGCACTGTTGTTAACGGCAAAGTCCAAGAAGGGGGACTTGGTCGAAGGCATGGAGTCGGGCGCGGATGATTTTATTAGCAAGCCGTTCAATCACGATGAACTGCATGTCCGGCTGAGGGCGGGCGAACGGATCATCAACCTGGAACGCTCGCTACGCGAAACTCAAGAAGCTTTGAGGAAGTCGCAGCATGAGTGAACTGGATCAAGCCGATCTGCTCGATACCCGAGGCAAAGCGCTGCGGACGAATCTTGACTCGCAGCGTTATGGCACGTTTGCCGAGATCGGGGCGGGGCAAGAGGTGGTGCGGTGGTTCTTTCGGGTCGGCGGAGCCGCAGGGACCATTGCCAAAAGTATTTCGGCCTATGACATGGCGATCAGCGATGCTTTTTATGGCACCTGCGATCGCTATGTTTGTCGTCCACGTTTGCAAAGTATGTTGGACTACGAATTCGAGCAAACACTCGACAAGCTTGGACCCACTCGCGGCGATACGACTGCCTTTTTTGTATTTGCCGATACCGTCTCGGCCCGCAATTTCAAAGGCACCAACGAGTGCCATGGTTGGATGGGCGTCAAACTGCAAGCTGTGCCTGGGGATGAACCCAGCCAAGTGATCATTCATGTGCGGATGCTCGATGGCGAAAATTCGCAACAACAGGAAGCACTCGGCGTGGTCGGAGTCAATCTCGTCTATGCCGCCTGCTTTCTAAAACATGATCCTGACCAATTTGTCCGATCGCTGCTGGACAATTTGACCGTCGATCGTATCGAGATTGACATGATCGAGTTTTCGGGGATCGCGTTTCGTCAAGTTGACAACCGCGTGATGAGCATGAAGTTAGTCGAGCTCGAGTTGAGTAATGCGGCCATGTTTGCAGCCGATGGAACGGTACTGCAACCATCCGAAGTGCTTTACAAAAAGCCCATTCTTGTCGAGCGAGGCAGCTTTCGTCCGGTCACCCACGTCAATATCGACATGCTCCGCTGTGCTCGCGAACAATTTTCCGCCGAGCTCGGAGACGATGCAGGCGAGATCGTTCAGCTGACCGAAATGACGCTGAAAAATTTGTTGACCGACGGTGCGCTGGACTATTCTGATTTCATCGCGCGAATCGAATTGCTGGCTGCCGAAGGTATGATGGTAATGATCTCGGATTACTTCGAATACTATCGGCTGGCCGCCTACTTGGCTCGCTTTAGCCGAAACCGGATCGGGATCACAATGGGAGCCTCGAGCCTGCGGGAACTGTTTAATGAAAAGTATTACACCGAACTGCAGGGTGGTGTGCTCGAATCCTTTGGCCGTTTATTCAAGAGCGATTTGAAGCTGTATATCTACCCGTTTGTTGATCCGGAAACCGGTGATTTTACCGCGGTCCAGAATCTCGAAGTCGCTCCGAATCTTCGAAAACTGTACGAGTACCTTGTTGAACGAGGTTGCATTGAACAGTTGAGCAGTTTCAATGATGCCTATTTGTCAATCTTCTCACGCGATGTGTTGAAGAAGATCGAGTCGAAGGATCCGACATGGGAAACGATGGTTTCCGAACACGTCGCCGCAATGATCAAAGAGCGGCGTTTCTTCGGTTATCGGCCGTAGTCTTGGCGATTTTCGCTACCGTGTTACGAGCACTTCTTAAAACGATTCAGGAACCTCATGGCCTTGGATCGATGCGTTGGCTTTGTGGATTTCAAGATCGATGCTAAACGTCGCCATCTTTACTGAACCGTCCAACATCAACACGTTCCATCCGGCAGGATGGGCACTGCCAAAATCATGGCACACCAAACAATCGTTCATACGGTCGAGCATCGGAGGCCGCACGGCGTAGCGAGCATAGGTGCTGGGGGTGTCGTCATCGCGGGGGTCACCGGAAATTGGCATCTGGTCGCCTTGGCAAATGCCTGTGCTGTAATTGTTGGGGTCCATTGCCTTTTCACCCACCGCGTAGGTGACGCTTAGTCCGTCCAAGACATCTCGGGGACGGGTGGATCGGCCCAATTGCCAAGCACCGCTCTTTTCGACTTGCACCATGCGATCGCTAAACGGATCGCTGGGGTCAAGTTCACTTCCGCTGCCCGCAGAAATGGCATAGTCCGTGCGCGCCGCTTCGTTGCCGTAGTGGGCTTGGTAACGCGGCATTATTGGGTACGGCTGAGCATCGCGACGCGACGGACAATGCAGCATCGGGATTGCCGACTGGATCGTGGCGATTCGTGCGGAGGTCAACGTCGCGTTCGGCGTTTCCGCGAACCGAGACAACTGGGCTGCCAATTCATTCTGTTCGGAATAGGCCAGCGTTTGCGCGATCCAGTTCGCACCTGCCATCGCCAGTTTGGGTTGATTGCGGTCGGGGAAGATGACCAACTGCGGATTCGCCTCGCCGGCATAGCCAGGAAATTGGCGGAATCCGGTCGAGTAGTTGTGAAAGCTGAGCCCAATTTGCTTCAAGTGATTTTGGCACTGGACGACCCGTGCCGCTTCACGAACCGACTGGACCGCTGGCAACAATAATCCGACCAGCACCCCGATAATGGCGATCACAACCAGCAGTTCGACGAGTGTGAAAGCACGTTGGAGGGCTTGTCGCATGGCACTGCCACGAGGGTGAAATGAAGAGAGAAGGAATAGCGGTTGCGTTTGGATGTCGTTTACCCAAGAACGTATGTTCCTGGCGCATCAACGATCAAAAGCCTCCTCACTATAAGGGGCGTTGCCCCAACGTCGCAAGCATTTTTTCGGGAGCGAAACGGCCGCCGAACGCGGTGGGGGGGATTACACTCGAGAGGCGATTTCCGTGATTCTAGCCGCGATTGCACGGGCCACGAGTTGATGTGGTCCCAAATATGACGACAGACGGATTTCGACGTCGGGGAATTTTACTTGCGTCTGCGTCACGATCTTTTGAATCGCTTGGAATAGGCGGCCATCAAATAACAGATGAGGATGAATCAGGATTTTGCGACAGCTGCGGGCCTGTTGCTCGAGCGTTTCAGCGAACCGTGGTTTCGCCATCGCATAAAAGGAGGTCGATGGATTGGCGATGCCCAGCCGGTGGGAAACCACTTCGCTTAACACTCGCATGTCGGCCTGGGCACACGGATCGTGGCTGCCACGACCAACCATCATCAATGTGATTTCATCGTCGGGGTGAGCAAACCCATCACGTGCGAATTGTAAGTGGCTGCAAACCAAATCCACCAACGCCGCTTGCCGTGAAATGGGGCGTGTGTGTGAAAACGTCACGTGCGGTGTTTCCGCTTGGCACTTTCGCACCAGATCCGGAATGTCCTGTTTGGCATGTCCGGCTGCAAATAACAGCAGCGGAGCCACGCGGATTTCGGTGACGCCTTGGCTGACCAGCCGATTCCACGCTTCGGGAATCGTCGGTTGCTGGAACTCGAGCAAGCAGGGTTGGACCAGCATCGAGGGGAGAAGGTGTTGCAGCTTTTCCGAAAGCTCAAAAAACTGCTGCGTGCCAATTTCGTCTCGCGTGCCATGCCCCACCAACAAAACGCCAAGGGGTTTAGCGGTTTGTTGGATGGGATTCGTCGAGGCTGGTCGAAGATCAGGCACTGTCATTGTCAGACGCGACTAGTGCACGACGTCCGATTTTGCGAAACCCTCTTTTTCCAGAGCGGTCAAAGCTTGGCCGACATCGAAGCCCGCCTTGTAGTGCACGATCACTTGGCGATTGTCGATCATGCCCTCTTCCTTTTGGGCTGCCAATTCCACGGTTTCAACCGCCTCGGTGTTTTCCAACAGTTCTTTGACACGTGGGTAACACGACACCGAACAATGCATTTCGGGAACCGCTAGCGTCAGCGTTCCTTCGTCGTCCATCACGGCGGTGGACACTGTTTCGGTTGCCGCGCTGGCCACTTCGTTGGCCGCTTGTTCTGACTGTGGGGGCATCTTTGCTACCGCCACCATGATGATAACGGCGGCTAGGGCTGCGATCGCGTAAGCAATTCCACGCATGGAAAATCTCTCTGAAAAAATGGTTAAAACGCTAAAGGAAGAGGGTAAAAGATTGTTTTGACTGTAGCTTGAATGCTGCCCGCGACAAGATCAACTGTTCGTTTTCACGCTTGGGTCATCGGCCACATTGACCCACACATGAACGTGAGGGGCACCCCGATAGTGCCACACAAATGCGGGGCCTTCAAGACGCCAATTGTCCCAAACCTTGTCATTGCCGATGTCATTGTCTTGGTAGAACGACAATTCGCAGGCTTCGAGACCCCCCTGGCTCTTTAGACATTTGACCACTTCGTCGCGATCACTTTGGCGATACATTTCGACCAATTTCTGCAACACGGTTTGCAGGTGGGCTTGTTGATCGGCCGACATGTCGGACACCGGCAATCCGGTTCGTTTGCCTTGGTGGCCACGGAAATGAACGTTTTGCTCTCTTGGCGTCTTCGCAACCAAGGCTTCTTTTTGTTGTCGTCCGTCGAGCATTTTGTAAAGATCGTTCGCCGCGATGGCTTGATCCCAAAATACATTGTCAATGTGATTCGCACCTTCATTGAACTCGGGCGCGTGGCCATAGAAGATCGGCCCGCCAAACGCGACGTGGTCGGTCGAATCGCCATCGCAACGCAATGTCATGTGGCGACCGGTCATCACCATTTCGAATTTGCCTTTGCCAGGAGTCCCAAAAATAGCAATCGACTGTTCGTTTCCAAATCCACCAGCGTCGTCTTCGAGTTGTTGGTAGTAACGCTCGTGCCAGTCGGGGTGAATGATCGATTCAAAGGTTTGCTTGATCAGGTCGCGCTGCTCGTCGCTGTAGAAGTCGTCGTTGATCTCGTGCTTGGTGATGTTCCAGTTGTTAGCAACAAACGTTCGCAGCAGACCTCGCTTTGGATCGTGGTGATCCCAATCGAAACAGACATCGCCACGTTGTTTTTCGCTGAGGGTTTCATACAGACGGCCGACCAGAGTTTCGGCGGTGGGCGTTGATTCGGCCGCCTTGGCTGCAGAGGAAAGCAGCGGGGCAGCTGCGGTACCCGCGATCGCGGCGCCTGCGATCGCAGCGGAGCTATGTCCAAGAAACTGACGACGGTTGACGGAGTGGGGATCGTTCATTGCGTAGTCCACAAAGGTATGAGAGAGAGAGAGGTGGGGCGAAGGTGGGCTCGAAGCCGAACTTCGATATTATAGGGGGCGTCGTCCGGCGGAGGAAAGCAAATGCGGTGGGCAAATTTGCGGAAAAGCAAAACAAAACGCCGCAGGTGAAACGATTCTCCTGCAGCGTTGGGCATACGGCTTTAGGGGGAGCGAGATGCTAGCTCTTCACGGGTTTTCGCATCTCAATTTCATAGCCTTCGCGATAGGGGCGAGCCAAGAAGCTGTTGGCTTCCTCGTCGCCCACGATTTGCTCGTTCGAATCGTCCCACTTCAAATCGCGGCCCAAGCGAGCGGTGATGCCCGCCAAGTGACACACGTTAAGCATTTCCATGTGCGAATGCACATCCGAAATCGGCTCTTTGCGTTCGCGAACACAGTGCAGGAAGTTGGCCCAATGTTGTTTGCGGCCGTTGTGTTCCATCGGCAAGCCCTTGTAGACCTTGGAAATCGCATCTTCGGGCAACGGGTTGCTCGCCAAGTCCTCTACGGGTTTGCCAACCAATTTGCCACGATTGACAAAGATTTTGCCTTGGGTTCCCGTAATCAAGACACCATTGTCCGTGTCGTTGCGAATGATCATTTCAGTATCCCCAGGATACTTCACGTTGAACTGGAACCCAGTCGCGGTGTTGTACCGGTCGTTGGGAACGGGGAATCCATCTTGGAAATCAACGGGGTGTTTCGCGGTTCCGCTGATCGATAGTGGGCCTTCGGTTTGACCGTTTAACTTCAGTGCCCAGTTGCAAATGTCGACATGGTGAGCACCCCAGTCGGTCAGTTTCCCGCCCGAGTACTCGTACCACCAACGGAATTCGTAGTGGCAGTTAGTGTGCGCATGCTTGCCCTTTTTCATGTAGCGGTAATCGACCTTCGGAGCCGGGCCGAGCCAACGGTCCCAGTTTAAGTTCTCTGGTACTTCGGCTACCGGAATTTCAGGACTCGTGGGAGCGCCACCGATTGCGGCTTGAACCTGAGTGATCTTTCCGAGCCGGCCTTCGGCAACCATCGCCATCGCTTTGACGAACAAGTGGAAAGTGCTTCGTTGTTGCGTGCCGACTTGGACAATCCTGCCGGTATCCTTTTGCACCTTGCGGATCAATTTGCCTTCGTCGATCGTCAGCGTCAGCGGTTTTTCGCAGTACACGTCTTTGCCGGCCAACATCGCTTCGACAAGCGGTTTGGTGTGCCAATGATCCGGCGTGGCAATGTGGATGACATCGATATCATCGCGATCGAGGATTTCCCGATAGTCTTCGTAGACGTCGGCTTTGCCATCAGAAAATCGCTTGTTGAAGTTGTCGGAACGTCCTTTATCGACGTCAGCTACTGCTACCACATCCAACCATTCTTTGGCCGAGTCGATGTTCCCCGTTGCCATTCCGCCGGCACCGATCACACCGATTGTCATGCGATCGTTTTTGGATTGTGTTTCAGCCGCTTGCGTTTTGGAGCTGCTGAAGAAGTAGGGGACCGAAGTCGCCGCACCCACCGCAGCACTGGTTTTTAAGAATTCGCGTCGTCCATTGGCCTGGAGGGAACGCTCAGTCGAGGGGGCATTTTCGTTGCGATTCATTGGGGATCAACCTGTCTGGTTTGATGAACTCGAGGCGTTTTTGTGGTTCCGGCAGTATATCTCAAATCTCTTACGAGTGAATCTGATCGGGCGTGAATGCCGCAGACAGACTACTTTTTACGGTTTTTGAAGGACCCGCGGATCCTCCGGCGGGCGGGGCCTCTTTCCGACGGGCGGGGCCTCATGCTGAGTGGAAGAGTCAGGATGCCGAGCGGGAGGGGGAGTGACCGAGCGGGGCGTCAGTGGGGGGAGAAGTCGCGAATTGCGATTTCGGTTATCCGAAGCCTCCGGCCTTTTTGACCGTTTTGGGTGGTGAATGTGTGGCATCTGCTATCGAGAGGCTCGGCGTGATACACTTAGAGATTGACATTTCGAAGCATGCTTTCCGTTTCTCAAACTCTTTACCGAGCCACGCGTCCATGACTTTTCAATCCCACATCCAAGCTTTGGATGCTGCGATCGCCGAACGCAACGCAAAAGAAATCCGTTCTATCCTGCTTGGACTTGATTTCGTGCTGATCAATATCGACGACGAAGACGAGGGCGACGGTGACGAGGAAAGTATGGGAGCATTGACGGCTGAGATCGAAGACGCCGACGTGTTGGTGGCCTTCAGTTCCGAAGAGAACGCGGGGCTGTTTGTCGGTGAAATGGGAGATTTATTCAGCGAAGAAGATGAAGTGCAGGGTTTTGTCGTCGATGGCGAGACGTTGCTCGAGTTTCTTCCCGAAGGATTCGGTTTGCTGATCAATCCCGAAACCGAATACAAGCAAATCATCGATCCTGAGCTCGCCACCGAGATCCTCGAACTTGGTGAACCGGCCTAGGGAAATTTGTTTGCCAGGGCTTAGCAGGCTTGCTTGGGCTTCACCAGACAGTGGAATCCGACGCATGGCTCTTCATCTTCTCGCTCATCACTCGCCGCTTGCAGCAGTTCTTGGACTTGCTGTAGGCGAGCCGGGTTTAATGCCGCCGAAACCACACGCTGCTGACCATCGTCGCCGATCACGACGGTGGTGATCACGGCGACGGTGTCTTCGTGTTGTAGCGCCGTGATGATGTGCTCGCCCACCTGTTGTTCGGCGTTTTTAATCGTGGTGACAAATTGAGCCATTTGTTGCGAGTCGACATCATTCGTCACGTTTCCCCTTTGCGACCGCGATTTTTCGGTGATCTGGGTCTCGATCACAGATTCATTGTCCTCGGGCTGCTCGTCGCCGGGCTGCTCGTTGTTGTTGGGAGTGGGAGCCGATTGGGAACCGTTCATAGCTAGGGTCCAAAGTTGCGATCAAGTAAGAACTAAGCAAATTCGTTTCGCTCCGCCGTCTCGACTCGCTCGATCGGGCGGTGACACGATCTCAGCGGTTGCGTAGTTCGTCCGCCGAGATCGTTTCAAACCTGCCGAAGCCTGCAATCAAATGGGCTTCTTCGACCTCAAAACGGTAGAACGCGAAGTCGTCAAAGTCGGCATACACCGTGGCATGGGGGTGTTTTCCTAGGAAAATCACACGTGCTTCCTCTTCTTCGTCCTTGGCGATCCGAACACAGGTTCCGCCGAGCGAGACGCGTGCCCCGACGAGCGGGGCGATCGATTGGTCGCATTCCTCGACGATCATCAGCGAGCAGCGGACGCTGTGGCTCAGGTTTTGAGTGTGTTTGGCGAGGCTGCTGAGCAGCATCAGCACCGAGGTGGGGCTCTGCGAAGCGATCGTCACCAGACTCACAAACGGCGAGTTGTCTTCGTTTAACGTCCCCAAACTTGCCGTTATCGCGTTTTCGGTAATCACGACGACTGTGTTCGCATTCGCAACTTTTGTCATTTCAGTTCCGTCATTTCCGTGAAGACAAATCGTGTGCTTGGCACCTGATTTGGAAGAAGGGAGGGGGAAGAAAATTAATGGCATCCACTCGAAACGCAAATCAACGCTTCTTATTTGAGTTCCAGTTCATTCTAGCTGGCGACGAGGCCGTCGGGGTGTGAAACATCTGCATTGCGACATTACTAACACCTTCGTAGAATGCATCCGCTTTCCGAATCGATAAAGGGCGACGACAGCTCTGGTTCGGAATTCGAAATACAGCAATACGAACGAATCAGGCGGTTCGAAGCGAACGGTCAATGGATTGGATTGGCAAAATTAAAGTGATGACGCGATTGGATTGTCTTGGCAAATTGACTTTTCCATTGAATCCGCGTCAGCAATACGGGTTGCAACGATTTTCGCCCCCCCATGAATCAGCGGCTTCCAGCAAGCGGCCGGTTCGAAACGGAAGGATTTTTCAGGCGGGATCGGCCCGCTGTACTGGATTGACACCCCGTAATTCATTGACACCCCGTAATTCATGGACACGTCGTACTGTATTGAAACTGCGGGCTGGTTTGACGGTTTTGGAATTGCTGGTGACGATGTTGATCATCGGGATCTTGGTGGCGTTGCTGCTGCCTGCGATCGGTTCGGCGCGTGAAGCGGCGCGGCGGGTTCAGTGTGTGGATCATTTGCGGCAATCGGGGTTGGCGCTTCACCAGCATCACAATGCCAAGGCGGCCCTGCCAGCCGGTTGGCAACTCGACGCAAAACAGGAAACCGCATTGGGATGGGCGGTCCAAGTGCTGCCGTTCCTGGAGCAGCAGAGTTTGAAAGACAAAGTCGATGCGCAGCCCACACTGCTTGATCCTGGCTTTGCGGAAATCCGGGCCCAGCCATTAGTGATGATGCTCTGCCCCTCGGACATCACCGAGCCTACCTTTGTGATGTACGCAGGTGACGAAGACGAAGACGAAGTCGAGCGCGCTGCGGGGACAACGCATGCGATGGATGGGGCGAAGCTGCCGCTTGCCCGCGAGGTGGAAGCGATCCTCGAGTTGCCCACGGCAAACTATGTCGGTGTTTTTGGAACATTAGAGGCCGATGACGCGGTTCCTGCGCCGCTCGGTGATGGTGCGTTTTTAGAAAACCGGCCCGTCCGTTTTCGTGAGTTCCAGCGAGGTTTAAGTCAAACCTACTTGGTCGGCGAACGCACGATGGCTCAAGTCCCCTCGACTTGGTTGGGGGTCAGTCTCAAGGGCGAAGACGCGGCGGCGAGGTTGGTAGGCTCTGCACTGGAGGGAATCAACAATCCGTTGGCGGATGAGTGTGATTTTTCAAGTCGTCATCCTGGTGGCGCGAACTTTTTATATGGCGATGGTCACGTCCGTTTTGTTGACCAAAATATTGATTTGACGTTGTACCACGAAATCGCTCGGTTGCGACGCTAACACCGATGGGACGCGTTAAGTGATGTGTGTTCGTTTTCAAGAGGGCAAGCTGGATGAACCGTATTCAATTGACAAAATGTGAGGCCGAAGTGATGGCCGTCGTGTGGCGCGAAGGCCAGGTGACCGTGCCGCAAGTCCTTGCCGCGATTGACCGTGACTTGGCCTACACCACTGTGATGACCACGATGAATATTCTCGAAGAGAAAAAGATTGTGCGTCGTGGTGAGAAGGTCGGCCGTGCCTACAGCTATCTGCCACGGGTCAGCCGCGAAGAGGTGCGTCATGGCATGATCCAAGAACTTGCCGAGCAACTGTTTGGCGGGTCCGTTCGCTCGCTGGTTCTTAGCCTGGTCAACTCGGAAAAAATTACGGCCGAGGACCTCTCTGCGATGGCCGACGCAGCCGATGAGTTGGAGAAATCTTGATGAACGCTCCGTTTGTCTGGGAGGCTGTTTCGGGGATCTGTCTGCAAGTCACCTTGGTGGTGATTATCGCGGCGATCATCGAGCGATGGTTGAACGAATCGGCCTCGGCGTGTCGC
Organism: Novipirellula sp.; assembly: GCF_041583735.1. Classification (NCBI taxonomy): domain Bacteria; kingdom Pseudomonadati; phylum Planctomycetota; class Planctomycetia; order Pirellulales; family Pirellulaceae; genus Novipirellula; species Novipirellula sp. The sequence continues at coordinate 8,177 of NZ_JBFHFD010000025.1, read as the reverse complement.
GTGTGGACCGCAAACTTTGTTGCCGTGATCGCCTTGGTTGCCAACGCCATCCTGCTTCCTCACTTTCGCATTGCCACTATCCCTGTGAGCCAATTGAACGATCAAGTCGAGTTGATCCTGCAGTGGCAAACATGGGGGGTGTATGCGGGGGGCGTGATCTGGTTGTCGGGAGTTTGCTTCATTCTGCTGCGTCGTGGATGGGGCCTATGGCAGTTGCTGCGTTTTCTACAACAGGATTGCGAAACGGTTTCCTTTGATCAGCTTGGCTTGTCCGCGATTCCGGCCGATTTTCTACCACCACGGTTACATCTGCTGGTGTCCGATAAGATGACAGGACCTTTTTGCCGGCAATTCCATCAGCCGACGATTGTCTTGCCAAGGTACCTGATCGAAGGCGATCGAGAGGTGCTGCGGCATGTGATGTTGCACGAGTTATCGCATCTGAGGACCAACCATCCGCTGCAGTTCTTTTTGCAGCAAATTTGTACTTCGCTGTTGTGGTTTCATCCCGCGATTTGGTGGGCGGGATACCGTGCCGAGGTGGTTCGCGAATTTTTGTGTGATGAGGTGGCCGCGCAATCCGCTGGTAAAGTTGTTGATTATTTACGCACGTTGATTCAGATCGCACAGCGGAGTGTTCGACATCCGGCGTCCGAAGCGGCGGCCTGTGTGTTGGCGTTTGGCCGCCGTAAAAGTGTGATTGTTCGCCGCAGCGAGCGGCTTGTCCGCATCGCAAAATTCCCCACCCGCTTCAGCCGCCCTCGGCAATCGTGCGGAGTCGTGGGGTTGGTGTTGATGACGCTATTCGTTTCTCACCTGTGGCTGCCTGTGAATGTATTGGCATCCTCTCGCAGTCATTGGTCACCTTGGCCGACTTGGACCGCCAAGACGCTGCATGATTTTGGGGTCAACGTTCGTGACTTTGAGCCCTTTGACGAGCGACATGAATTCAGCGAATCGTCTCATCGCCACGATTGACCAACGACGCAGCAAAACGATGTTGCGGCAGATCCGCGGGAATCGCTAATCTCTGGCAATCGATGCTGCCATCGGGGCGGACCGAGTCGGATCGGTCCCAGGTGACGAAGGCTGTGTTGGCTTCACCGCGTCGTGTTGAGTCGTTCATTAGGATTTTGGGCCCTCGGATGTCAGACGCTTCTTCATCGCCACCGTCGCGGTCGGAAGAGACAAATGCTCTTTTCAACATGCCTCACCGCAATGCGAGTTTGTGCAAAAACGACACGCAAAGCAAAGAAAATATCGGCTTGATACGACGGTATGATATCGATTTGGTGTTGGATGTCGGTGCCCATCGCGGTCAATATGGCCAGAGTTTGATCCACAGTGGATATGCCGGACGGATCATCTCGTTCGAGCCTGATCCGAAAACGTACGCCACCCTCAGTGAGGCCCGCCGTGGTTTTCGCAATTGGAAAGCCGAACCCTTCGCTCTCAGTTCCAAAAATGGTACCGCACTGCTGAATGTGGCGGCTAACGGGACCAGTCACTCGTTACAAGACCTTTGCGACGATTCGCTGTCGATCGCTGCGGAATCGGGTTACGTGGCTCAAGTACCCGTCCGTGCCCGTCGCCTTGATACGGTATTTAATGACTATTACACCAGCGGCGACCGTTGTTACATCAAACTGGATGTTCAGGGACACTCGCATCAAGTGTTGACAGGGGCCAGCGGTTGTCTCGAGCGAGTTGTGGCGATTGAGATGCCGTTGTCGATCCAGCCAGGGGCGTTGTCGATCCAGCCAACGCACCCAGACCCTCCGTTTGGGCACGAATCGATCGAGTCGATGAGTCAGCTTGGTTACGAGATGATGCTGTTGAGTCCCGCCGTGTTCGATCCCAAAACGGGAGCGATGTTGCAAGCCAATGGGATTTTTGTGCGACGTCAAGCCATCGTGGCGGTGAAAGCCGCCGCTTGAAATTTATCCCTTGACATCCGTGTCGTGAAACCACCGTTGTTAGGCCGCGCGGCGTCTGGTTCGCTCGATCGCTCGCTGAGCGTCCGCTTGCAGCAGTGATTTGCGTTTTCGAAAACCGTCAAACACGCGGATCGAGCGATTGCGGACCACCGTCCGCACCAGAAAAGGACTGATCTTCTCTTGGCTGAAAACATGCATGCCTCGCCGCGTCACGGTCAAATGTCGCTTGTATTGCGAGGCAATCGACTGCAATGCTCGATGCGACCATAATGCAATGTGTTGCCCGCCTTCGAGCACGTAGTACCACCATTGGTCAGGTTGAGGTGCTGGGTCAGGAACAATCCGGGTCGAGATGATCCAATTGGCCCCGAGTGCATCAAGGGTTTTGAGGTCCTTGTGCGGCTCCGCCATGTGCTCAAAGACTTCGAATGCCGTCACCAAATCAAACTGTTTGGCACCGGGTTGGACTTCGTAGCCTCGCGCGAACAGGTTTTCGCAGTAGGGATCGTAATGCGAGAAATCGTGGCCGCGGTCACGCATCATGCGTGTGAACATTCCGTAACCGCCGCCATAATCGACACTGGCTTGGACGCTCGGCATTACCAATCGAAGCGTGCGATCAACAATTTTTGAAAACGCTGCGTTCCGCCCCACCAAGCCGACGTCGGTCGACACAATCGCCGAGTCATACGCTTCGTCGAGCCAGTAGGGTGTTTCGGTCTGAATGAATTCACAATCGCTACAGCGAAAGTATTCGATCTCGTGTCGGGCCAGGATAGTTGCGCGTGCGAATGATTCCGAACGTCCGTTGCAGACGAGGCAATCCATTGCCATGGCCGGGTCCTTGAAAGGTTATGAATTACGCGGCATGACGCACGCGATCTTGTTTCAGCAAGTCTTCATAGACCTTTATCGTCTGCGTGGCAGTGTTTTCCCAGGAAAAATAATCGGCACGGCGATGACCGGCGGCAATTTTGTTCTCTCGGTCGACGATCGAGTCGTCACCGGCGGCAATCAGCAGCTCGGCAAGCTCGTCGACATTTTCGGGGTCAAAGAAATAGCCCGCGGAACCTGCGACTTCACGCAGTGCAGCACAGGACGATGCAAAGACGGGACAGCCATTGATCATGGCCTCTAGCACAGGTAGACCAAATCCTTCCATTTTTGAGGGAAAAACAAACGCGCTGCAGTGCTGGTAGAGCGTTTTTAGCAGCGAATCTTCTGCGGCTACGTACAGGTGAGTGCGGGGATCGTCGTGGGACCAACCCAGGGCGGCCTGCTCGCGCGGCTTCATTCGCGGCCCCACCAGCACAAGATTTAACTCGGGCGTTTGCTGCTTCATTTTGTTCCAAGCACGCCACAGCAGATCAAAGTTCTTGTAGCCTCCGCGACGACCCACGAATAAGACAAAGGGCCGCCCGGCGAGTTCCGTGGGCAGCGGAGCGGGATGCACGTCCGCAAGCCCGCTGCCTAGCGGCGTGATCGACGCACGGTTTGCGGCCGATGGGAACCGCTGGCACAACTCGTCGTACGTGGTTTGTGAAATGCAGCAGATGTGGTCTGCAAGGTCGATCGCCCGTGCCTTCATCGTCAGCGATTTGCCCGTTGGATCGGTGTTGGGAAATGCCTCGTGGATGAAGTCATAAACCGTGATCACCGTCGGCACTGTGGATTGTTCGATCGGACGTCGGCACAATCCTTGGTAATAGGTCCAATGCACCAAGTCAGCTTGCTGCTGGTGCATCCGTTTGCCGATGCGACCATGCTGGGCAGGATGCCAAAGCTTCCGCAAGATCTTTAGCGGTGGCCGAGTTCGCACCGCTTCGTATTGAAATCGAGGATGGGTTATCCCCGTCGCCGGATCTTCGGGACCGAGCATGATTGGCGTGGTTTGCGCGGGAAGTCGATTGATCAGCTCGACGAAATAGCGTGCAACGCCTCCACAACGAAGCATCTCGAATATGGAACCTTCGTATAGAACTCGCATGCTATCGTTATGGTTTGTCGGAGATTTTGTAAACGGAATGGAGACGGGAGTGCCAGGCAAGCCTGTACTGTCGGCAAGGTTTATTGAGCGAACAATCAAACTCACCCTGCGGAAATGGTGAAACGGGGGGAACGTCCGTTCCCATCATCACAGTCGGGGTGAGAGTGGCTCGATTGGGGATGCGGTTTAACCCAGCAGGCCTGTTGTAGCAAACTATTCTCGTTTAGAGAAAGACATTTCAGGGCCGCCACCCAATCGGGATCGCACCCCCAAGCAATCTTCGTCTCGCTTCGGTAACAATTGCTAGCATTCCTCGCAGAGTATTTCGTGTCCGAGTAGGTCGAACACGAGGGATTGCTGGCTTGCAATTTTTGATCGGTTGTGCGGGAGATCAGCTTGTGTCGTTTTTTCGGCGGCCTTCTTGTTTACCATTTGCTTGAGCCCGTTGGGTTTGGGGGCTAGTTCGGGTGTCTGTCCCCGCTAAATGCTAGCATTTGAAAAGGATGACAAAAAAAAGAGCCGCCCCGCTTTGTGACAAAGCGGGGCGGCTGTGGAATCGCGACTTCGAGAGATGATTTAAGCTTGCGGGCGATTTAGATCTCACCCTCGGGAGTTTCTCGCGAGGCTCGAGTTCCCAAGGCTCCCCACAATCCATATGGGCTTTCCATTCCCGCGCGGACGCCTTCGCCACCATCGCGTTCGGGGGCACGGTGGTCGCCATCGCCCGCTTCGATGCTGTCGGTGACAAATTTCACTGCACCGTCACCCATCAATACGTGCGCGCCCCCTTGGTGGTAACTTCCTGCGCTCAGCAGCACTGCGTTAGCCATTGCGTTGCCCGACAACGCGTTGGGGCTATTGGGGGGCAGGATGGTTTGAAAGCTGGTGGTCGACGCTCGTCCATCGGCCCAGCGGGTACCCCGCGCATAGGAACCCTCGTAAAGGGTCAACCCCGATTGCTTTAGGAATTGGGGTCTCGCAGGATCTCGAGTGGCATCGACTGTCGATTTGGGATTCGATTTCAGCCCTTCTGCACCGCCTGTGATACTGCGAACGATCGTCCCTTTGACCTGTCGAATCTGGCCGCAGGTGGGAATTTCGCCCATCGCGATTGTGTTGGCGAGACCGTCCAGCACGTCACGAAAAGCCGTCTTCTTTTTGCGTGGCCAGAAAAAACCTCGGTTCGCCGCTTTGGCACGCGTGATCATCCAGCCTTGGGCTGTCGTATGGGTGCCCCCTGAGCTGCTGTGGAAGATGCCGATTTCGTTCATCCCACCAAAGGAAACACGATCAATTCCGTCGCCAATATTGGCGGCATAATTGGTGCGTCCCCCCGCCGGAAGTCCGGTGAATGGGTCGCTTGGGCAACGCAACGACCCGATCTCGGTGGACCAGGGAACGTAGGTCAATTTGTACCCGGTTGGCCCCATCGGATGCCATTTTCCGCCCGTACCGGTCGGCGTGCTACCATCGGTGGTCTCGAGACTTGGGTTCGAGATTTGTTCCCACAACGCCTGTTGTTCAAAAAACGGGGTTAATCCAACCAGAAAACTGAGTCGTCGCCGATTGGTGTCATCGTCCGCTTTGGCAGCACCTAACCGATCGGTGCCCCCCATTTGCGTGGGTATTTGCTTGTAGGCGGAATGATAATTGTGAAGTGCCAAACCGAGTTGCTTCACATTGTTGCTGCACTGCATCCGCCGAGCAGCCTCGCGTGCGGCTTGAACCGCGGGTAATAACAGTCCGACCAAAACACCAATGATTGCGATGACTACGAGAAGTTCCACCAACGTGAAACCGCGCTGCGCTCTAGGGTGATTCATTTCTGAATGTCTCCTAAGTGAAGAAAGGGAAAAGAGTTTTCAGCAGAAAAGTGGGGGGTGAGAATCACCAACCCTACGCAGGTCATTTGTGTGACCTGGATCTTTACCGTATCAGTGCGCAGCGGGTTTTATCACCCCTTAAATTGCCGGTAGGAAAGAAATTATCCAAAAAAAGACGCAAAAGTGCTTGAATTTTGCGTTTTAGATAGCCTTTCGGGCAGTGGGAACGCCATTTCGCGATCCGAAAGGATGGGGACAGGCAAGGTGACGCTAGCTTTGGGCCGCTACAACTTTGGTATTGAGGTCGGATCTTAAGCGATGAGTTTTTTTCGGGCCCAAACTGCAGTTCCCTCTCCACCGACGAAGTCGGGTGGAGAGGTGCAGAACCCCGGTGAGATCAAGGATTGTCGGCAGTCGGGCCACTTGCTGCCGCACCTGCATCCTCGCCCGGGTCTTCGGTACTTTCTTCATTCTCTTCGGCTTCGATCGAGGCCATATCATGCCCTCCCACCACGGTTGACTCATCACTGCTGCCGCATCCGGGAACAAACGTGAGCGATGCGAACAGAAACACGAATGCAAAACTTAAGCGGATCATCAATACACCTAGAAAAAGAGACGAACTTGCAATGCGTCGAGTGGTCTTGGTGGCGTCCATCAAGGCTCGACGGCGGTACTGCCAGTGTCTCAGGGGCTAATGCGGATGACAAGTCCGTTGGGGGGGCAACTGGGGAAAGTAACGTTCGCGGGGGCGAGAATCACGAAAGTAGCAGTCCGATGCGCGATAATTCGGCCCGCAGCCCCGTTATTCGGCCCGAAGAACCTTCGGTGGTAAAGAAATGCGGTACCACAGGCCCCCATTGGCCTCGACGATTCTGCGGTTTGCCTGCTACATTGCCCCGCTTGCCCAACGCGGCATTCTCCGACAACCCATAACTATTCACAGGCCACCTACGCCGTGATCGTCATTCTGCAAAGCAACGTAACGGAAGAGCAAGTCGATCACGTGCTTCGGCGGATCGAGGCTCTTGGGCTGCAGCACCACCTCAGCCGTGGAACGTTTCGCACGATTGTCGGCATCATTGGTGACGAAGAAAAGCTGCAAGCCGAGCCGCTGCACGCGATTCCAGGCGTAGCGCAAGTCATCCCTGTGCTGCCCCCCTACAAATTGGCCTCGCTCGAAGCTCATCCTGAGCCGAGTATTGTCGACGTTTCCGGAGTAAAAATCGGCAATGGGCATCTCGGCATGATCGCGGGTCCCTGCAGTGTCGAAGATCGCGATCGCATGTTCCGGATTGCAGAAAGTGTTTGCGAATCGGGAGCCAATCTGTTTCGCGGCGGTGCCTACAAACCGCGAACCAGCCCCTATGCATTCCAGGGGCTTGGCGAAACGGGACTGAAATTGCTGCGTGAAGTGGGCGACAAGTTCAATATGCCAGTGGTCACCGAGGTGACCGATCCTCGTTTAGTGGAACTGGTCGCTGAGCATGCGGACATGTTGCAGGTAGGTGCACGCAATATGCAGAACTTTGCCTTGTTGACCGAAGTGGGCAAGTCGCAGCGGCCCGTGTTGCTGAAACGTGGCATGAGTGCCACGATCACCGATCTGTTGATGTGTGCCGAATACATCCTGTCCCAAGGCAATATGAACGTGGTGCTTTGCGAACGTGGGGTCAAAGGATTTGATAGCGCGACGCGGAATCTGTTTGACGTCGCAGCCGTTCCTTTGATTCACAATTTGTCGCACTTGCCTGTGATTGTGGATCCCTCGCACGCAACAGGCCGGCCTGATTTGATTCCCGCTTGTGCGTTGGCCGGTTTGGCCGCCGGGGCAGATGGCGTGCATATCGAAGTGCACGATTGCCCTGAAGAAGCAAAAAGCGATGGCCCTCAGGCTTTATTACCCGATCAATATCGTCAGCTTGCAGACCAAATGAAAGAACTTGCTAAGCTGTTTGGAAAAACTGTGTCCCCGCTTCCGGAGAAAATGGGTTGAGTCGTCAAACAATCATTGCTGGTAACTGGAAAATGAACACTCGTTGTGACGGTGCCGTTGCACTGGCCAAGAGTGTGGTTGCCGCAGTCGGCGAAACGCCGTCGGTCCAAGTGGTCCTCTGTCCACCTTCGGTGTACCTGTCTAGCGTGGCGGATGCGGTCGCGGGAACATCGGTCCAGCTTGGCGCACAGAATTTGTACGCTGCCGAAGATGGTGCGTTCACGGGCGAAGTCAACGCAGCGATGTTGACCGATGTCGGCTGTGGCTTCGTGATCTTGGGGCACAGCGAGCGTCGCGCCTTGATGGGCGAAACCGATGCGGATGTCAGCAAGAAACTACATGCGGCACTCGCTGGCAACTTGGTGCCAATCGTGTGTGTCGGCGAAACGCTTCAAGAGCGTGAAGCGGGTAAAATGGAAGAAGTGATCCAAACG